>NZ_JAGPYL010000052.1:0-44474 GCF_018070095.1 Micromonospora sp. U56 | reverse complement strand
CTCTTGTGACCCCGCCGCCGCGCTCGCGCTGCCCGCGCCCTCGCGCTGGCCGGGCCTTCGCGCTGGCCGGGCCTTCGCGCTGGCCGGGCCTTCGCGCTGGCCGGGCCCTCGCCCCCCGGCGCTTCACGCCGGCGCCGCCCTGCTCGCCCGCCTGCCGCGCCGCCCATCGGCCGCCCGCCCGCGCCGCCCATCGGCCGCCCCGCCCGCGCCGCCCATCGGCCGCGCCGCCGGCGCCGCTCAGCGCTCACTGGTCAGGCCGTTTCAGGACGCCTGGCACCACCTTCGCAACTCGCTTTGGAGCTGATGTCGTGAACGATTCAGCCGGGTGGGTGCCGCTGGTGGATGCGTCGGCGCCTCACCGTCCGTGCCTCACCCTCGGCAGGATGGCCGCCGCAACAACGGGCCGGTTACCCGCTGCTGCGCTTCGCGCCACCACCGGACGTCATACCGCTCACTCAGCGCGTAGAGCCGGGCGTGAGTCGTTAGCGACATCAGCTCCAAAGCGCCGCATCACCCCACCGTTGTCCCCAGCCCGGCGGGTTTTCCACAGGGTTGTCCACAGGATGGCCAGGGCTGTTGAAAGGACGCGGCGCTTGGCCGCAGCATGAGTTCGTGACGCAGACATCGCCCCGGATCGACCTGGGCCGCACGATCCGCGCGATGCGCCGCCGCGCCGATCTGAGCCAGCGGGAGCTGGCCGAGAAGGCCGGGGTACCGCAGGCGACGATCGCGCGCATCGAGTCGGGACGGGCGGTCGACCCGCGCTTCCGCACGATCGAGGCCCTGGTGGCAGCGGTGCAGGGCCGGATCGTGATGTCCGTGCCGACCGTCGGCGACGGGGTCGAGGTCGGGTGCGGCATTGAGGCTGGGCCAGCTGGCCACGGCGCGGCTGAGGAGGGTGGCGGGCAGGCGACGTGCGGGCTGCCGGCCGTACCGCACGACGAGCTGCGGGACGCGGTCGGTCGGCGCTACCCGGCACATCTGGACGCATGGCCGGTGCACGAGCCGAAGGACTGGCCGGGTGCGTGGTGGGCGGACTGGTACAACCTGCCGCCCGAGCGGTGGCCCCTGCCGCTGCCCGAGGCGACGTACGAGCGGGACCGCGGCTACCGGGACCGGCGGCGCAGGGCGGAACGGGTGCGCCGCGAGTTCTCGATACGCCAGGTCGTCGAGTCCGGCCGGTCGGCGACGTGCTGGCGGTTCGTCGCCGAGCTGCCCGACGGGGAGCTGATCGGCGAGTTGCGGGCCCACGAGCGCACGCTGCACCTGGCATACGGGGGCGACGAGTCGGTGTGGCCACGCGACCTGGTGCTCGACGGAGTGCTGGTCGCCGGCGAGCACCGGCGGCTCGGCATCGGGCGTCGGTTGCTGGACGCGTTGCTCCGGCGGATGGCGGAGGCGCGGATAGGTGCGGTGTCCGGGGTCGCCGAGGGCCCGGGCGTCAACTTCCTGGCAGCGTGCGGCTTCCGAATCGCATCGCACCGGCCCCTGGCGATGTGTCTCGCGCTGCCGGTCAGTTCAGGGCCCGGGCGGCCGCCGTGAGGGCGGTGAACGCCTCCCGCATCCGCCACGACCCCCGGTCGCGGGGGCCGATCGGGTTGGAGACGGTGCGCAGCTCGGCGAAGGGCAGGCCGGCGTGCGCGGCGGCCACCGCCACGCCGTACCCCTCCATGGCCTCGGCCACGGCGTCCGGGTGACGGTCGGCGAGGGCTCGGGTGCTCGCGGCCGTGCCGGTCACCGTGCTGACGGTCAGCACCGCGCCGACGACCGCCTCGGGGAGCGCCGCGCGCAGGGCGGCCAGCAGCTCGGGGTCGGCGTAGACGGTCGGGCCGCCACCCAGCAGCTCCGGCGGCATGCCCAGCTCGTCGACCGGGATGAACCCCTCGGGCGACTCCGCGCCCAGGTCCGCCGCCACGCTGCGGGTGCCGAGGACCGTCGCGCCGACCGCCACCCGGCCGGCGAAGCCGCCGCCGATCCCGGCGCTCACCACCGCCCGGTACGGGCGACCCGCCGCCTCGGCCAGCGTCAGCAGCCGCGCGGTGGCGGCACCGGCCACCGCCGGCCCCACCCCGACCGGCCGTACGGTCACCGTCGGGTCGGTGAGGCCGGCCCGGACCGCCTCCGCCTCGGCCGGTACGGCGGTCAGCACCAGCAGACCCGTCACGACACCGACCCTGGCGACTGCCGCCGCTGGTCGTCGTCCGCCCCGCCGGGACGCGCCACCGCCGAGGACGGCCGGTAGATGTGGTACCCGGGCGGCGCCAGCCCGGCGTCGTCGCCGGCGGTGTCGGGGGAGCGGTGGCCGGTCGGCGCCGGTGAGGTCGGCGCGGCCTGGGCGGCGGCCGCCGTGGCGGCGTCCGCCGCCGCGTCGTGATCGTGCGGACCGGCGGTGTACGGCTCGTGGCTCGGCCCGGGCCGGTCCCGACCGGCGGTGCGCGCCCCATGGGTCGGCTCAGGCCGGTCGCGACCGGCGTAGTGCGGCTCGTGGGTCGGCACGGGCCGGTCGCGACCGGCGTAGTGCGGCTCGTGGGTCGGCCCGGGCCGGCCGCGGTCCGGGCTGTCCGGCCGGTCTGAGCCCGGCGTGCTGCCTGCCGCGTCCTCCGGCACGTCGTGGTCCGCCAGTTCCTCGTCGGTGAGTGGGCGACCGATCAGCCGTTCGCCGCGCAGTCGACCGGCGACCACGATGCCCCGGACGGCGGCGAGCACGCCCACCCCGGCGGCGACCGCGATGCCCACCCGCCCCTCGAAGGGGACCAGGCCGAGACCGCCGCCGGCCACGAAGGCCAGCATCAGCGCGGTTTCCGAGTGGGCGAAGGAACTGGCCCGCAGCCGCTCCGGGATCCGCTCCTGGATCGAGGCGTCCACGGCCAGTTTGGCGATTCCGCTGGTCAGCGCGGCGACCAGGCAGAGCATCGCCACCATCGGCAGGGAGAACTTCAGCGTGGCCAGGACGGCGACCCCGGCCACGATGACCATGCTGCTCGACTGGATCGCGGCGGGCCGGTGGATGCGCAGCCGGGTGCCGAGCGCGGTGGCCAGGAAGCCGCCCACCACCAACGCCCCGCCGACCAGGCCCAGCGCCGCCTGGTCGCTGAGCTCCCGCCCGAAGAAGTCGGTGTTCAGGTCGCCCTTCTTGAGCGCGAACGCGAGGAAGAGCAGCAGGAAGCCGTAGAGCGCGCGCGGCGCCGCCGCGCCGATCAGGGTGGCGATCACCAGGCGGCCGGCCGGGCGACCCCGGCCGAGGGGCCGGTCCCGGTCGGGGTTCAGCCCGCGCCACGGGCGGGGTACCCGCTCCGGCGGCTCGGAGTCCGCCTTCGGTGGCAGCCGCAGCGCGATCACCATGCCGACCAGGAAGATCACCGAGGCCACCCGCAGCGGCCACTGCGGCCCGAACCAGAACGCGGCCAGCCCGATCGGCGCCACCAGCGCGCCGGCCACCGTGCCGTAGACGCTGGCCCGGGCCCCCACCTGGGAGAGGCCGAGCCCTTCGGGCAGCAACCGGGGCACGGCCGCCGAGCGGGCCACCCCGTACGCCCGGGAGAGCGCGAGCACGCCGAACGCGGCCGGGTACAGCCCGAGGCCGCCGATGTAGTCCGAGATCAACCAGGCCAGGAACGCCCGGCCGAGCATGGTGGTGGCCAGGGCGTACCGGCGGCCGTGCCGGAAGTGGTCGAGCAACGGGCCGACCACCGGCGCGAGCATGGCGAACGGCACCATCGTGACCAGCAGGTAGAGCGCGACCTTGCTGCGCGCCTCGCCGAGCGGGACGTCGAAGAAGATCGTCCCGGCCAGGCCGATCGCGATGAGCGTGTCACCGGCGCAGGAGACCGCGTGCAGGTCGAAGAGGCGGACCATGCCGACGTCACCGCCGGCACCCCGGGCCCGCGCCGACCCCGCCCGCCGGGTCATCCAGCGTCCTCCGCGCAGTGATCCGCGGAACAGCAGACGTACGGAGCGGATGCCCGTGCCGGCGGTCCGGCCGAGGACGGACCGCCCGGAGCGGGAGGAGAGCGGCATGTGCACCATCCTCGCCCATCTGATCCACGCCCGTCGCGCCACCCGGGGAAGACGTCATCGGGGAGTCCCTGTCAGGCGGCGACGTGCATGGGGAACAATGGACGGGTGACCAGGCCCGCCTCCACCCGCGCCGCCCGCCTCGACCAGGTCTGCGCCGCCGCCGTCGACGTGGCGCGCGACGCCATCACCGAGGTGGAGCCCTCCGACGTCGGTGATCACCTGCGCGCCGTCGCCGAGGGCGACCGGGTCGTCACGCACTACTTCGAGTGCCGGCTCGCCGGCTACCGCGGCTGGCGGTGGGCGGTCACCGTGACCCGGGTGCCGCGCAGCAAGCACGTCACGGTCTGCGAGACCGTGCTGCTGCCGGGCTCCGACGCCCTGCTCGCCCCGGGCTGGCTGCCCTGGCAGGAGCGGCTCAAGCCGGGCGACCTCGGTCCGGGCGACCTGCTGCCCACCGCGCCGGACGACGAGCGGCTCGCCCCGGGCTACCTGCTCTCCGACGACCCGGCGGTCGAGGAGGTCTCCTGGGAGCTCGGCCTCGGCCGGCCCCGGGTGCTGTCCCGCGAGGGGCGCTCCGAGACCGCCGAGCGCTGGTACGAGGGCGACCACGGCCCGTCCGCGCCGATCTCGGTGGCGGCACCCGCCGCCGCCCGCTGCGGCACCTGCGGCTTCTACCTGCCGCTGGCCGGCGCGATGCGGCAGGCCTTCGGAGCCTGCGGCAACTTCTACGCCCCGGACGACGGCCGGGTGGTCAGCGCCGACCACGGCTGTGGCGCGCACTCCGAGGCGCTGGTCGAGGCGGCGGAGTCGCCGGTCGACGAGATGCCCACGGTCTACGACGACAGCGCGGTGGAAGCCGTGTCGGTCAGTCGCGCGCCGGGCTCGGTGGAGACGGGCGAGCCGGCGGAGCCGTACGGCCACTCCTGACGGTCAGTCCCGCGGGGACGATTCGCGACGGCGGCGCCGGTTGGCGTCGTGCCGCATCATCACGGCCAGGCCGGGAAAGCCCCACAGGAAACCGGCCAGGCAGGTCCAGAGCCAGTTCTGGTGCCCGTGTTCGGTGAGCCAGCCCCGGAAGAAGACCAGCAGGACGAGGCCGACGACCGCCCAGGCGATCAGCCCGGCGACCGCGAACGGGACCATCGGCGGGTCGAGCGGCTCGGGCCGCGGCGCTTGCTCCTGTGGCACGGGGGAAAGCGTACGCGACCAACTTTTCCTGCCCTGCCGTGATCTGGGACGATGCGCGCGACAACGGAAGATCACCTGCGAGGGACCTGATGGCCATTGCGCCGCCGGACAACGGCACTCCACCCGATCCCGCCCAGCCCCGCACCGGTTTCGACCGGTTCTTCGAGATCTCCGCCCGTGGTTCGACGATGAGCCGCGAGGTTCGGGGCGGTCTGGCGACCTTCTTCACGATGGCGTACATCGTGGTGTTGAACCCGCTGATCCTGGGCGGCGCGGTCGACGGTGACGGCAAGAAGCTCTCGATCCCCGCACTGGCCGCCGCGACCGCCCTGGTCGCCGGCCTGATGACGATGCTGATGGGCGTCGTCGGACGATTCCCGATGGCGCTGGCCGCCGGCCTGGGCGTGAACGCGCTGGTCGCGTACGAGATCGCGCCGGAGATGACCTGGGCGGACGCGATGGGCCTGGTGGTGATCGAGGGTGTGATCATCGCCGTGCTGGTCCTCACCGGCCTGCGCACCGCGGTCTTCCGCTCGGTCCCCACCCAGCTGAAGACGGCCATCGGCGTCGGCATCGGTCTCTTCCTCACCATCATCGGCCTGGTCGACGCCGGCTTCGTCCGGCGGCTTCCGGACGCGGCCAACACCACCGTGCCGGTGGGCCTGGGCATCAACGGCAAGATCGTCAGCTGGCCGATGCTGGTCTTTGTGGTCGGCCTGCTGGTGACCCTGGTGCTGGTGGTACGCCGGGTGCGCGGCGCGATCCTGATCGGCATCCTGGCCTCGACCGTGCTGGCGATCATCGTGGAGGCGGTCGCCAACGTCGGGCCGTCCTTCGTCGACGGCAAGCCCAACCCCAAGGGCTGGTCGCTGAACGTGCCGGAGCTGCCCAAGCAGGTCGTGGACGTGCCCGACCTGTCACTGCTGGGCAACTTCAACGTGCTGGACTCGTGGAGCCGGGCCGGCTGGCTGGTGCCGCTGATGTTCGTCTTCACCCTGCTGATCACCGACTTCTTCGACACCATGGGCACGATGGTGGCGATCGGCCAGGAGGGGGACATGCTCGACGAGCGGGGCACCCCGCCGCGGGCCAAGGAGATCCTGCTGGTCGACTCGATCGCCGCGGCGGCCGGTGGCGCGGCGAGCGTCTCCAGCAACACGTCGTACATCGAGAGCGCCGCCGGTGTGGCGGAGGGCGCCCGGACCGGCGTGGCCAACCTGGTCACCGGCGCCCTTTTCCTGCTGGCGATGTTCCTGGCGCCGCTGTCGGTGGTGGTGCCCTTCGAGGCGGCCTCGACGGCGCTGGTGGTGGTCGGCTTCCTGATGATGACCGCGGTGCGCACCATCGACTGGACCGACTACGAGATCGCCATTCCGGCGTTCCTCACCATCACCTTCATGCCGTTCACCTACTCGATCTCCAACGGCATCGGCGCCGGCGTCATCAGCTACGTGGTGCTGAAGCTGGCCAAGGGGAAGGCGCAGGACATCCACCCGCTGCTCTACGGGGTGGCCGCGCTGTTCGTGCTCTACTTCCTGCGCGGGCCGATCGAGTCCGTGGTGCAGTAGCTCCACCGCCGATCCGGGCCGGGGCCGAAATCGGATACCCGGCCCGGAGCAGCACAAACTTCCTCGTGAGCATGGTCATATCGCATGTCGTTAGCCAGGCTCATTAGTTATGCTAACTACTGTGACGGAGCGGACGGTGACGGCGAAACGCGTGCCACCGGCGCAGCTGGCCCCTCAGCTGCGTGATGCGATCACCCGACTCAACCGACGGGTCCGACAGGCCCGGCCGGTCGGCGACCTGACGGTCACCCAGCTCTCCGCGCTCACCAGCCTCAAGCTGGCGGGCGCGCTGACGCCCCGGGAACTGGCCGACGTCGAGCGGGTGCAGCCACCGACGATGACCAAGATCGTCGCGAAGTTGGAGGAGCGTGGCCTCGTGCAGCGCACCCCCCACCCGACCGACGGTCGTCAGGTCATCCTGGCGGCGACCGAGGGGGGCCTGGCCGTGCTCGAACAGTTCGAGCGGGCCCGCAACGAGTGGCTGGCCAGCCGGCTCGCCGCGCTCACGGAGGACGAACGCGACACGCTACGGCGCGCCGCCGAGATCCTCCAGCAGCTCGCCAGAGCCTGACCGCACCCGTACCTCGGGGTCCGCACCGTCCGTCGTGGATGAGGCGTACCACCGAGGAGGCGCACCAAGAGTGCAGGCGAAGCTGACGACGATGTTCCAGTCCCTACAGGTCCGTAACTACCGGCTATTCGCATCCGGGCAGCTGATCAAGCTGATCGGCGTCTGGATGATGTTCATCGCCCAGGACTGGCTCGTCCTCGAGCTCTCCAACGACTCCGCCACCGCGCTCGGCGTGGTGACGGCACTCCAGTTCACCCCGGTGCTGCTGCTCACCCTGCTCTCCGGCCGGCTCGCCGACCGGTACGACAAGCGACTGCTGCTCTTCGTCGCCAACGCCTTCTGGACGGTGCTCGCGCTCGGGATGAGCGTGCTGGTCCTCACCGACCTGGTGCAGCTCTGGCACGTCTTCGCCTTCGCCGCCCTGCTCGGCGTCGCCAACGCCGTCGAGACCCCGGTCCGGCAGGCGTTCGTCTCCGAGCTGGTCGGTATGTCCCTGCTGCCCAACGCGCTCTCGCTCAACGCGGCGGTGTTCAACTCGGCGCGGATCGTGGGCCCGGCCGTGGCCGGCCTGGCCATCGCCGCCTTCGACGTCGGCCCGGTGTTCCTCTTCACCGCGGTCAGCTCGATCGCCCCACTGGCCACCGTGGTACGGATGCGCCCCGCCGAACTGCACCGCAAGGACCTGCTGCCGGTCGGCGAGCGGGACTCGGCCAAGGTCGTCGACGGGCTGCGGTACGTCTTCCGCCGTCCCGACCTGCTGCTGCCGATGGCGGTGATGTCGGTCGTCGGGATGACCCTGTTCAACTTCCAGCTCACCCTGGCCGCGCTGGCCAAGACCGTGTTCCGTACCGGTGCCGCCTCGTTCGGCCTGTTCAGCACCGCGCTGGCGATCGGGGCCCTGGTCGGGGCGCTGGCCGGCACCGGGCGGCGCAGCCGCCCCTCGGTCTGGGTGGTGCTCGGCGCGGCGGTCGGTTGTGCCGCCTTCGGCACCCTGGTCGGGCTGGCACCGGCGTACTGGCTGGTGGTGGCGCTGCTGCTGCCCACCGGCTTCTTCATGGTCTTCTTCGCCCAGGCCGCCAACCAGCGGGTCCAGCTCGGCGTCGACGCCGCCTTCCGGGGCCGGGTGATGGCCCTGTGGGTGCTGGTCTTCCTCGGCACCAACCCGGTCGGCGCCCCGCTGATCGGCTGGGTCGCCGAGACCTACGGCGCCGGGGCGAGCATCTGGATGGGTGGCCTGATCTCGCTGGCCACCGCCCTGCTCGCGCTCACCTGGCAGCTCCGGCGGTCCGGCGCCCGACTGCGCTTCCGGGTGCTGCCCATGCCCCGCTTCTACGTGGTCTCGTCGCCCGACTGCTGACCGACGCGCCGCCGGCCCGCCCCCCGCCACGCGGAAAGGTGGGCCGGTTTCGCGTCCGGATACGGCAATCCGGTGGCGGGAGCCGGGCGTGGGCCTTAGCGTCGATATGTGGCAGGCGGTGGCGCACTGACGCTGGTACTGGCGATCCTCGCCGTGGCATGTCTGCCGGCGGCGTTCGCCCTGCTCTTCTGCCTCGACGAGATCTTCGACCGGGTGGCCTGCGGCTGGGCCGAGTGGCGCGACGGGCGACGCGAGCGCCGCACCATCGCCCGGCTGGACCGGGCGATCGAGGCGGACGCCCTCACCCGCGACATCGACCTGACCCAGCTCGACCGGGTCGACCGGCAACCCCTGGAACGCATCGCCGCCGACCTGCGCCGCCTCGGCGGGCACCGGCTCGCCGCCCGCGGCCGCTCGGTGGTCTGGCACGCCTCGGTCATCGACGCGTACGACGACCGGCTCCGGGCCGCCTGCCGGGCCCTGGCGATCACCGAGCACCTCACCGAGCTGGAGGGCGTGGACCGGGAGATCGAGCGGGTCCGGGTCGAAGGACTGCTCGCCCAGGCGGGGCTGGCACTGCCGGCCGCCGCCGCCGGCCGCCGACCCCGTCACCGGCGGGCGTGAGACTCTTCGTCGCGGTCTACCCGCCGCCCGCCGCGGTCGCTCACCTGACCGACCGGCTCGCCGGGCTGCGGATCGGCGCCGCCTCCGCCGCCGGCATCAACGTCCGCCTCGCCGACCCGGCGAACCTGCACGTCACGCTCGCCTTCCTCGGTGACGTGGAGGCGGACCGCCTGGTCGACGTGGAGAGCACCCTCGGGCTCGCCGCCGAGACGTCCCGCGCGGGGCGCGTCGGCGCACCCCGGCTCCGGCTCGGCGGGGGCGGCCGGTTCGGTCGGGGCCGCTTCACCGTGCTCTGGGTGGACCTGCTCGGCGATGTCGAGGCGCTGCACGTGCTGGGCCGGCTGATCCGGATGGGGCTGCGCCGCAACCGCCTCCCGCACGACGAGAAGCCGTTCCGCCCGCACCTCACGATCGCCCGCCCCGGCGACCGGATCGACCCGACCGACGTGGCGGCCGACCGCGCCGCGCTCGGCGGCTACGAGGGGCCGGAGTGGCCGGCGACCGAGCTGGTGCTGGTCCGCAGCCACCCCGGCCCCCAGCCGACGTACGACCGGCTCGCCGCCTGGCCGCTCTGACCGGCCCCGGAGCCTGGTGCGGTCCCGACCTGCGGCGTGAGGTCACCGGTGTCGGGGGTGGGTCACCAGGCCCAGGCCTCCGGGCCGGGGCCACCGTTGCCGACCGGCGGGAACAGCTCGTCGAGGCGCTTCTCCGTCGCGTCGTCGATGTCGACGGTCAACGCGCCCAGGCTCCGGTCGAGCTGGTCCACGGTGCGCGGGCCGATGATCGGGGCGGTCACCCCGGGCCGGGAGAGCAGCCAGCCCAGCGCCACGTCGGCCGGGTCGTGCCCGAGGTCCGCGCAGAGTTTCTCGTACGCCTCGATGGTCGTCCGGTGCTCGGCCAGCGCGTCGGCGGCGCGCCCGCTGGCACCCCGCGCGGCACCGCCCTCGGCCATCTTGCGCAGGACCCCGCTGAGCAGTCCGCCGTGCAGCGGCGACCAGGGGATGACGCCCAGCCCGTAGTGCTGCGCGGCGGGGATCACCTCCAGCTCGACGTGCCGGGTGAGCAGGTTGTAGATGGACTGCTCGGCGACCAGACCGAGGAAGTTGCGCCGGCCCGCCGCCGCCTGCGCCTGGGCGATGTGCCAACCGGCGAAGTTGGACGATCCGACGTAGATCACCTTGCCTTGGGCGACCAGGGTCTCCATCGCCTGCCAGATCTCCTCCCATGGCGTGCTCCGGGAGACGTGGTGCATCTGGTACAGGTCGATCACGTCGGTCTGGAGCCGGCGCAGCGAGTCCTCGCAGGCCCGGATGATGTGCCGGGCGCTCAGGCCCTGCTCGTTGGGCCAGTCGCCCATCTTGCCGTAGACCTTGGTGGCGAGGACTACCTTGTCGCGCCGGCCGCCGCCCTGGGCGAACCAGCGGCCGATGATCTGCTCGGTGATCCCCTCACCGGTCTGCCAGCCGTACACGTTGGCGGTGTCGAAGAAGTTGATGCCGTGTTCCAGCGCCCGGTCCATGATGGCGAAGCTGTCCGGCTCGGTGGTCTGCGGCCCGAAGTTCATCGTGCCGAGGCAGAGCCGGCTCACCGACAGACCGGTGCGTCCCAGATTCGTGTACTCCATGGGTCCACCCTGGCACGCGCGCACTTAGAGTGCCTCGCGTGCCAGGGTGCCCGTTGGATCAGGAGGACTCGCGGGCCGCCGGGCCGGTGCCGAAGAGGACGTCGTCCCAGCTCGGCAGCCGCTTGCGCGGCTTGCCGGAGGCGTCGGTCGACTCGCCGCCGGCCGCCGCGGCACCCGTACGGCGGGGCCGGAGCACCGCCAGCGACGGTACGGCCGGGACCTCCTTCGGCGCGTCCGAGTCGTCGTCGAACGCCGAACCCTGACCGCCGCCGAGCAGTGCCGCCGCGCCTCCGCCAACGGCCCGCTGCCGGGGTGCGTCGGCGCCGGCCAGCGCGGCCGGGGAGCGCGGGTCGAGCCCGCGACCCGAGGTGCCGCCGAGCGGCCGGTCGAGGGAGGCGAGCAGGGCGTCCCGCCCGGCCCGGATCGGGTCCCGCCCGGAACGGCTGTGCTCGCCGGCCGCCGGCAGGCCGTGCCCGCCCCGGCTCGGCTCGCCGCGCGACGGGCCGGGCAGCGCGTGCCCACCCCGCTCCGGCGCCGGCTCCTGGCCGAGGATCGGCGTCGGACGCTCGGCGCACAGATATTGCGCCATGTCGTCGTGCGGGGTGACGTTCTGCCGCAGCTTGTCGAGGTCCCAGACCGCCTGCGCGGTGGCCTTGCCCGACGGCCAGGTGGCGATGATCCGCCAGGTGCCGTCGTCGCGCCGGTACGCGTCCCAGGAGATCTTCTCGGTGTCTATCCCGTGCTGGGCCAGCCGGCCGTTGACCACCTCGGCCAGCGGGGTCGGCTTCTCGGCGCCCTTGAGCCGGGTGCGCCGGGCGTGCTGGGCGAGCATGGCCCGCTCCTGGAGCACCGGGCCGGCGTAGCGCAGCACCCGGTCGACCGGGACACCCGCGATGCGGGCGACGTCCTCGGCGGACTCGCCGGAGCGGATCCGGGCCTGGATGTCCCGTGGGGAGAGCGACGGCGTCGGGTCGGCGGCGGTCGGCACCACCGCGAGCGGCGCCGCGCCGGGCTCGGCGTGCAGCACCGTGGCGATGCGTTCGTCGATGGGGAGGGCGAGCAGGCGCCCGACCTCGTCGGCGAGCACCAGAGCCTGGCCGTCCTCGGAGAGGGCGACGAAGCGTACTGGGCGCATGGCGTAGCCTCCGTCCCGCTTCGCTGGCCGTCACGCCACGAGCCGGCCACCCGGGCGTCCTCGGACCACCGTACGCTCTCGTACCCGAAGGTGGGGGATGCGACACCCGCATGTCGTGACTGTCTACTGGAGCCGGTCCACCACGTAGTCGATGGAGGCGGTCAGCGCCTCCACGTCGGCCGGCTCGACCGCCGGGAAGAGCGCGACGCGGAGCTGGTTGCGGCCCAGCTTCCGGTACGGCTCGGTGTCCACGATGCCGTTGGCGCGCAGCGCCTTGGCGATCGCCGAGGCGTCCACCCCGTCGGCGAAGTCGATCGTGGCGACCACGTTGGACCGCAGCGCCGGGTCGGCGACGTACGGCGTGGCCACGGCGGAGCGCTCGGCCCAGCCGTACACGATGCCGGCGCTCTCGGCGGTGCGCTTGGCCGCCCAGGTCAGCCCGCCCTGCGAGTTCATCCAGTCGGTCTGCTCGGCGGCCAGGAAGATGGTGGCCAGCGCCGGCGTGTTGTACGTCTGCTCCAGCCGCGAGTTGTCGATCGCGGTGACCAGGTCGAGGAAGGCCGGGATGTAGCGGCCGGATCCCTTGATCTCGGTGGCCCGCTCCAGCGCGGCCGGCGACATCAGGGCCAGCCAGAGGCCACCGTCGGAGCCGAAGCACTTCTGCGGCGCGAAGTAGTAGACGTCGGTCTCGCCGACGTTGACCTCCAGGCCGCCCGCGCCCGAGGTGGCGTCGACCAGCAGCAGCGAGCCGGGGTCGGCGCCGGGCACCCGGCTGATCGGCACCGCGACGCCGGTGGACGTCTCGTTGTGTGGGGTGGCGTAGACGTCCACGCCGGCCTCGGCGACCAGCGTCGGCGCGGTGCCCGCCGAGGACTTGCGGACCGTCGGCTCGCCGAGGAACGGCGCGTCGGCGACCGACTTGGCGAACTTCGCGCCGAACTCGCCGAAGCTGGCGAACTGGGCGCGGTCGCGGACCAGGCCGAAGGTGGCGACCTCCCAGAAGGCGGTGGTGCCACCGTTGCCGATGATCACCTCGTAGCCCTCGGGGAGGGAGAAGAACTCGGCGATCCCCCGGCGCAGCCGGGCCACCTCGTCGCGGACGGTCTTCTGCCGGTGCGAGGTGCCCAGGTAGCTGGTGGCCACGTCCGCGAGTGCGGAGACGGCCGCCGGACGGACCTTGGACGGCCCGCAGCCGAACCGCCCGTCGGCGGGCTTGATGTCGTCGGGAATCCGGATGGTCGGTGCGTCAGCCACGGTTGTCGAGATCCTTCCGCATGGGCGAGGGCGGGCCCTTCACCGGGCGGGGACCTGCGGCGGACGCGTGCGCGGGCGCACGGGCGGCCGGGATCCAGCCCGGTCCGGCGGCACTGCCGAGCCTTCATCCTCGCACCTCGTCCGGGCCGTCCGGCGGCTGGTCCCGTCCCGTGCGCTGAGGGATGCGCCACAACCAGCCGCCGCGGCCGGGCGGACCGGCCGGTCGGCCGACCGCTAGATCGACTCCGTGTCGGCGATGTGGCGGTGTCGCGGCGGCTCGGATACCGCCATGTCGCCGACATGGCGAGCCGACGCCGACGTCAGCGCCGGGCCGGGGGCGCGAAGGGGCCCCGTCCGCGCGGACGGGGCCCCTTCGACGGGTACGCGGGTCAGACGCCGTGCGGGATGGCGTCCCAGCCCTCGACCTCGCTGGGCTTGCGGCTGCCCGGCCCGACGTAGCGGGCGGACGGCCGGACCAGCCGCTGGAGCCTCTTCTGCTCCAGGATGTGCGCGCTCCAGCCGCCCATCCGGGCGCAGGTGAACATCGAGGTGAACATGTGCGCGGGCACCTCGGCGAAGTCCAGCACCACGGCCGACCAGAACTCGACGTTGGTGGCGAGCACCCGGTCCGGGCGGCGGGCCTGGAGCTCGGCCAGCGCGGCCTTCTCCAGCGCCTCGGCGATCTCGAAGCGCGGCGCGCCCAGCTCCTTGGCGGTCCGGCGCAGCACGCGGGCGCGCGGGTCCTCGGCCCGGTAGACCCGGTGGCCGAAGCCCATCAGCCGCTCGCCGCGGTCGAGGACGCCCTTGACGTACCCCTCGGCGTCGCCGCTGCGCTCGACGGCCTCCAGCATGCTCAGCACCCGGCTCGGGGCGCCGCCGTGCAGCGGGCCGGAGAGCGCGCCGATGCCGGAGGAGATGCAGGCCGCGGCGTCGGCGCCGGTGGAGGCGACGATCCGGGTGGTGAAGGTGGAGGCGTTCAGGCCGTGCTCGGCGGCCGAGATGAAGTACGCGTCGACGGCCTTGACGTGCCGCGGGTCCGGCTCGCCGCGCCAGCGCTTCATGAAGCGCTCGACGATCGTCTCGGCCTTGTCGATCTCCTTCTGCGGCACGGCGGGCAGGCCGAGGCCGCGAGCCGACTGGGCGACGAAGGACAGCGCGGTCACCGAGACCCGGGCCAGGTCCTCGCGGGCCTGCTCGTCGGAGATGTCCAGCAGCTGGTCCAGCCCCCAGTACGGGGCCAGCATGGCGACCGCGGACTGCACGTCGACGCGGATGTCGCCGGAGTGCACCGGCACCGGGAACGGCTCCGCCGGCGGCAGGCCCGGGCCGAACCGCCCGTCGACCAGCAGCGCCCAGACGTTGCCGAAGGAGACCTGGCCGATCAGATCCTCGATGTCGACGCCGCGGTAGCGCAGCGCGCCACCCTCGCGGTCCGGTTCGGCGATCTCGGTCTCGAAGGCTACGACGCCCTCCAGGCCCGGTTTGAAGTCAGACATGTCGTCTCCTGGCTTCCGGCTCGGTGCGCCCTCGCGGGCTCAGTCCGGCCCAGACCTTAGGCGACCCTCAGGGATGGTTTCGTGACATCTTGCCTGCTCGGTAACCAAATGCGCGACCCACTGCGACTGTGCCGCACGTGACATCCCCGCCGGTGGAGGCCGTCACGTCCTCGGTGACACTCTTCCGTGGGGGCTGGCCAGCGTCGGGGGACGCGGGCGCCGCCGCGAGGGGGAGAAGGAACGTGACGGGCGACACACCGCCGCCGGCGGCAATGCGTAACGAGTACGCCGCCGACCTGGGCCTTTCGGAGGCCGATCTGGCCGCGGACTGGTACACCCAGTTCGACCGCTGGTTCGCCGACGCGGTCGCCGCCGGGCTGCCCGAGCCGAACGCGATGATCGTCGGCACCGCCGACGCCGCCGGCCGCCCCAGCGGCCGCACCGTGCTGCTCAAGGGCTACGACCCGGAGGGCTTCGTCTTCTACACCAACTACACCTCCCGCAAGGGCGGCGAGGCGACCGCCAACCCGCACGCCAGCCTGGTCTTCCCCTGGTTCCCGATGCAGCGGCAGGTGGTCGTCGCCGGTCCGGTGCAGCGGGTCGACCGGGCGGAGACGGAGGCGTACTTCGCCAGCCGGCCCCGCGGGTCGCAGCTCGGGGCCTGGGCCAGCGCCCAGTCCCGGGTGATCGGAGACCGGGCGGCGCTGGACGAGGCGTACGAGGCGGTGGTGGCGCGCTTCGCCGACGTGGCGCAGATCCCCGCGCCGCCGCACTGGGGCGGCTTCCGGGTCCGGCCCGAGTCGGTGGAGTTCTGGCAGGGGCGGGTGAGCCGGCTGCACGACCGGCTGCGGTTCCGCCGGACCGACGGCGGCGACTGGGTCGTGGAGCGGTTGGCCCCGTGACCGCGACCAGGGAGACCCGGCCGCGCGGGGCGCGCCGCTGGGCGATCGACCTGCGTCCGCTGGCGGTGCCCGAGTTCCGGCGGATCTGGCTCGGCGGCGGCATCGCGATGCTCGGCTTCCAGTTCACGGCGGTGGCCGTGCCGGTGGAGATGTACGCGCTGACCCGGGACTCGTTCTGGGTCGGCCTGCTCGGGATCGCCGCATTCCTGCCGCTGCTGGTCTTCGGGCTCTGGGGTGGGGCGGTCGCCGACGCCCGGGACCGGCGGGGCGTGCTGCTGGCCAGTCAGGCGCTGCTCTGGGCGTCGATGCTGGCGCTGCTGCTGCAGGCGGTGCTCCGGGTGGGCAGTCCGGTGCTGCTGCTGGCCCTGGTGGCCCTCCAGTCGGTCGGCTTCGCGGTCAGCGGGGCGGCCCGCACGGCGAGCCTTCCCCGGCTCGTCCCGGCCGAGCTGGTGCCGGCCGCGAGCACGCTGAACTTCACCACGTACACCGCCGCGTCGGTGGCCGGGCCGCTGCTGGCCGGGCTGATCTTCGCGAGCTGGCGGACCGACGTCGCGCTGCCGATCGCGTACGGCCTGGACACGGTCCTGTTCACCGCCGCCGTCTGGGCGACCGTACGGATGCCGGCGCTGCCGCCCGAGCCGGACCCGGACGGTGACGGTAGCCCGCGCAAGGCCGGCCTGGCCAGCATCGTCGACGGGCTCCGCTACCTGGCGACCACGCCGGTGCTGATGCTCTCGTTCGCCATCGACCTGATCGCGATGGTCCTGGCCATGCCCCGGGCGCTCTTCCCCGAGGTGGCCGAGGAGCGGTTCGGCGGCGCCGCGGCGGTCGGCTGGCTGTACGGCGCGATCTCGCTCGGCGCGATGCTCGGTGGGCTCACCTCCGGCTGGATCGGCCGGCTCCGCCGGCAGGGCCTGGTGCTGGTGGTGGCGGTGGTCGGCTGGGGCCTCGCGGTGGCGGCGGCCGGGCTGGCCCGCCAGCTCTGGCTGGTGGTCCTGCTGCTCGCCCTGGCCGGGGCGTCCGACCTGGTCAGCGCGGTGCTGCGGCAGTCGATGCTGCTGGTCTACGCGCCGGACCGGATGCGCGGCCGGCTCCAGGGCGTCAACACGGTGGTCATCGCCGGCGGGCCGCGCCTGGGCGACCTGCGCGCCGGCGCGGTGGCGGCCGGGTTCGGCACCGGCGTGGCCTGGGTGGGCGGGGGCCTGGTCTCCGCGGTGCTCGCCGTCGCGCTGGTGGTGGTCTTCCCGGCGCTGCTGCGCTACCGGGCCACCCCGGCCGCCGACCGGGACTGAACCGTCCGCCGCCGGCGGGCGGGTCGCGGCGGACCGGGCGACCGCTGGGCGGGAAGCGGCTCGGCTGGTCCGACGGGGGCGGGGGCGGGCGACTAAGGTCGCCAGACATGGAGAAGGCCGGAACCCGCCCGCCGTCCGGGACACAGTGGACCATTGCCGCCGACGGCCACGAGGCGGTCATCGTCGAGGTCGGTGGTGGGCTGCGGTCGTACCGGCACGACGGCGTGGACTACGTCGACGGGTACGCCGTCGACGAGATCTGCCCCGGCTCCGCCGGGCAGGTGCTGGCGCCCTGGCCGAACCGGATCCGCGACGGGCAGTACACCTTCGGGGAGCGCTCGTTGCAGCTCGACCTGAGCGAGCCGGCCAAGCGGAACGCGATCCACGGCCTGGTCAACTGGGTGTCGTGGCACCTGGTCGAGCAGTCCGCCGACGCGGTCACCGTCGGGTACGACCTGCCGCCGACCCCGGGCTACCCGTGGGCACTGCAGCTGCGGAACCGGTGGAGCGTCGGCGCGGGCGGCCTGCGGGTCGAGCACGAGGTGACGAACCTCGGCGCGGAGGACGCCCCGTACGGCTACTCGATGCACCCCTACCTGCGACTGCCCGGCGTGCCGGTGGACGAGGTGTCGCTGCGCGTACCGGGGCGGATCCGGGTGCTGCTGGACGGCCGCCTGCTCCCCGTCGCCGCCACGCCGGTGGCCGGCACCGAGTACGACTTCACCGAGCCCCGCCCGATCGGCGACGCGGTGCTCGACCTGGCCTTCGGCGACCTGGTGCGGGACGCCGACGGGGGCTCGGCGGTGACCCTGGCCGCCCCGGACGGCTCCGCCGCGGTGCACATCTGGGCGGACCGGGAGTTCGGTTGGTGGCAGGTCTTCACCGGGGACACGCTGACCGGGGAGCGGCACCGGCGGTCGGTGGCGGTGGAGCCGATGACCTGCCCGGCGGACGCGTTCCGCTCCGGCAAGGACCTGATCACGCTGAAGCCCGGCGGCACCTGGCAGGGCGCCTGGGGCCTGCGGCCCGGCGTCTGAGCGGCGGGGGGCATGGAGTTCGGCGAGGTCGTCCGGCGACGGCGGATGGTGCGCAACTACGACCCGGACCGTCCCGTCCCGCCGGACGTGGTGGACCGGCTGCTCGACCACGCGGTGCGGGCGCCGTCGGCCGGGTTCGCACAGGGCTGGGGCTTCCTGGTGCTGGAGACCCCGGAGGACCGGGAGCGGTTCTGGACGGCGGCCACCCCGGGCGGCGGCGGCCGGGAGCGCTGGCTGGCCGGGATGCGGCGGGCCCCGCTGATCGTGGTGCCGCACGCCAACCGCTCCGCCTACCTGGAGCGCTACGCCGAGCCGGACAAGGGCTGGGCGGACCGGGCGACGGACCGCTGGCCGGTGCCCTACTGGTACGTCGACACCGGCTTCGCCGCGCTGCTCATGCTGCTCACCGCCGTCGACGAGGGGCTGGGGGCCTGCTTCTTCGGCATCCCGCCGCAGCGGCTGGACGCCTACCGCGAGGCGTTCGGGGTGCCCGAGGAGTACCAGCCGATCGGCGCGGTGACCGTGGGTTACCGAGCGCCCGACCACCGGTCACCGTCACTGCGTCGGGGGCGTCGACCGGTCGGCGAGGTGGTCCGGCGCGGCCGGTGGAGTTGAGCGTGGTTCACGCGGTCCGGGGTGGGTATCGGCGGTAGGGAAACCGACATGAGGGAGCAAAACGCAGTGTGGCGGAGGCGGTTAGGCTGGCACGGTCATCGGTGCCGCACCGCGCGGCGCCACGGCGTGACCCGGCTCCGCGCCGTCGGTCGGCCCGGCCACGGGGAGGGGAGCGTGCTGTGATCTTCAGAGCGGTCCGGGACGGGCGTCCGTACCCGGAGCACAACTTCACGCTCAAGCAGTGGGCGGAGATCCCGCCGCGCCCGCTGCGGCTGGACCAGCTCATCACCACCAAGCGGGAGTTGGCGCTGGACAAGCTCCTCGCCGAGGATTCGACCTTCTACGGCGACCTCTTCCCGCACGTCGTGCAGTGGAACGGCGGGCTCTACCTGGAGGACGGGCTGCACCGGGCGCTGCGCGCGGCGTTGCAGCAGCGCAACCAGATCCACGCCCGGGTGTTGGTGCTGGGCGGCCAGGAGGGATGACGCCCTCCTGACGACTCGTTAAGGTGGCCCCCATGACCGCACCCCTGGACCTGCTCGACGTCGATGCCTCGCTGAGCGAGGAGGAGCGGCAGATCCGCGCCGTCGTGCGCCAGCTCGTCGACGACCGGGTACGCCCGCACGTCGCCGACTGGTACGAGCAGGGCCACGTGCCGGCCCGCGAGCTGGCCCGGGAGTTCGGCAAGCTCGGCCTGCTCGGCATGCACCTGACCGGGTACGGCTGCGCCGGCGCCTCGGCGGTCGCGTACGGGCTGGCCTGCCTGGAGCTGGAGGCCGGCGACTCCGGCATCCGCTCGCTGGTCTCGGTGCAGGGCTCGCTCGCCATGTACGCCATCTGGCGCTACGGCAGCGAGGAGCAGAAGCAGCGCTGGCTGCCGGCGATGGCGGCCGGCGAGGCGATCGGCTGCTTCGGCCTGACCGAGCCCGACCACGGCTCCGACCCGGCCTCGATGGCCACCCGGGCGCGCCGCGACGGCGACGACTGGGTGCTCAACGGCGCCAAGATGTGGATCACCAACGCGCCGATCGCCGAGGTCGGCGTGATCTGGGCGCGCACCGACGAGGGCGTACGTGGTTTCGCCGTACCCATGGACACGCCGGGGGTGACGGCGCGCGAGATCCGGCAGAAGATGTCGCTGCGCGCCTCGCTGACCGGCGAGATCGCCCTCGACGACGTCCGGCTGCCGGCGGACGCCCAGCTGCCCGGGGCGATCGGGCTGAAGGCCCCGCTGAGCTGCCTGACCGAGGCCCGGCACGGCATCGTCTGGGGCGCGCTCGGCGCGGCCCGCGACTGCCTGTCGACGGCGCTGGACTACGCGATCACCCGGACCCAGTTCGGCCGGCCGCTGGCCGGCTTCCAGCTCACCCAGGCCAAGCTCGCCGACATGGCCGTCGAGTGGAACAAGGGCTACCTGCTGGCGCTGCACCTGGGGCGGCTCGCCGACGCCGGGAAGCTGCGCCCGGAGCAGGTCAGCGTGGGCAAGCTGAACAACGTGCGGGAGGCGTTGGCGATCGCCCGCCAGTGCCGGACGATCCTCGGCGCGAACGGCGTCTCGGGCGAGTACCCGGTGATGCGGCACGCCAACAACCTGGAGAGCGTGCTGACCTACGAGGGCACCTCGGAGATCCACCAGCTGGTCATCGGGCAGAAGCTGACCGGGGTCTCCGCCTTCGCCTGAGCGGCGCTTCACCCGATCGGGTCGCTCGACGCGCGGGTGTCGTAGCCGGCACGTACCGTCATCGCTAGACGACGTGTCTGACGAGGACGGTGAGGGCCATGGCCCGCGACGGTGACATCAACGAGCCCACCAGGGAGTTCCCCGGCTACCCGACCGCCGACACGCTTCCGGCCCGGTCGGACGACACCTCCCCGCCGCAGCCGCGTGGGTCGGCGCCCTCCGGCGGGCCCTCCCCCCGGGGCCTGCTCGTGTGGCTGGGCGCGGCGGCGCTGGCGGTGGTGGTGCTGCTCGGCGCCCAGGCGACCGGGATCTTCCCCGACTTCCGCAACCCCTTCGCCAAGGAGCAGACCGACCGCAGCCAGCCGCCGCTGCTCAAGTCGATCCAGGACCTCAGCCGCTACGTCGCCGCCGAGGGCAACTTCCAGGTCGTGGTCGACCTGCAGAACGACCGCAACAACGTGCCCGATTTCCTGCTCAACCAGCGGACCCTCTTCGTCGGGGCGGGCAGCGTGGAGGCGTACGTCGACTTCACCAGGATCTCCGAGGGGGCGGTGGTCGAGTCCGCCGACGGCAAGTCCGTCGAGATCAAGCTGCCGGCGCCGCAGCTCGGCAAGACCAACCTCGACCTGCAGAAGAGCTACGTCTTCGCCGAGGAGCGCGGCCTGCTCAACCGGCTCAACGACCTGGTCAAGGGTGACCCCAACCGGCAGCAGCAGGTCTACCAGCTCGCCGAGGAGCGGATCACCGCGGCGGCCCGGGACAGCGGGCTGACCCAGCGCGCCGAGGAGAACACCCGCAAGATGCTGGAGGGCCTGCTCCGCTCGCTCGGCTACGAGAAGGTCACCGTCACCTACGCCGCACCCTGACTCTGAAACCGGCAGCGCCCGCCCCGAGATGCCGGGGCGGGCGCTGCCGTGCGGGGAGGTCAGTAGCGGGTGGCGGCGCGGTCCTCGTTCGGCATCAGCACCCAGAGGACCAGGTAGACGATCACCTGGGTGCCGGGCAGCAGCAGCGACAGCAGGAACAGCAGCCGGATCATGAACGCCGAGGTGTTGAACCGGCGGGCCAGGCCGGCGCAGACGCCGGCGAGCATGCGCCCCTCGCGGGGCCGGACCAGTTTGCGACTCATCGTGGTACTCCCACTCTGCGGCGATCCGCCGCTCTGGAACCAACGGTAGGAAGGGGTGGCCACCGCGCCCTCCGTCGGAAGTCGGATCCGGCGGCCCCTCACCCGTAGGTGGTTACCCGCGCCGCCTCCGCCTGACGCACTCTGGAAGGTGTCGTCACCTGCGGCGGAAGGGCGGGAGGTGCGGCGGGCGGGTAGGCTCGCCGGTCGGATGCCGTCCACCACCCCGGGCGGTGCCGACGGCCGCCGGAGACCCCGGCGGGCGGAACCCGGGTCGGACCCGGCACCACCGGGCGCGACGGCGAGGAAAGTGCAGCCATGATCAGTGTTTTCGACCTCTTCAGCGTCGGCATCGGGCCGTCCAGCTCGCACACCGTGGGCCCGATGCGGGCCGCCCGGACGTTCGTCGCCGGGTTGAAGGGCGACGGGCTGCTCGCCGACGTCGTCCGGGTTCAGGCCGAACTGTTCGGGTCGCTCGGCGCCACCGGTCACGGCCACGGCAGCGACCGGGCCGTGCTGCTCGGGCTGGAGGGCGAGGCGCCGGAGACGGTCGACACCGACACCGTCGGCCCCCGGGTGGCCACGATCCGCGCCGAGGGCCGGCTGCACCTGCTCGGCGTGCAGGAGATCGACTTCGACCCGGACCGGGACCTGGTGCTGCACCGCCGCCGGTCGCTGCCGTACCACCCGAACGGGATGACGTTCGCGGCCTACGACGCCGCCGGCGCGCAGGTCAGGGCCCGTACCTACTACTCGGTGGGCGGCGGGTTCGTGGTGGACGAGGCGGCCGCCGGGGCGGACCGGATCAAGCCCGACACGACCCGGGTGCGCTACCCCTTCTACACCGGCGCCGAGCTGCTCGACGTGACCGCCGCGACCGGGCTGTCGATCAGCGAGGTGATGCTGGCCAACGAGTGCTCCTGGCGCAGCGAGGCCGACGTGCGGGCCGGCCTGCTGGAGATCTGGCGGGTGATGCGGGAGTGCGTGGTGGCCGGCTGCGAGCACGACGGCGTCCTCCCCGGTGGGCTGAAGGTCCGCCGCCGCGCCGCCGAGCTGCGCCGGAGCCTGGAGGCGGAGACCGACTCCACCGACCCGCTGCGCGCGATGGACTGGGTGACGCTCTTCGCCCTCGCCGTCAACGAGGAGAACGCCGCCGGCGGTCGGGTGGTGACCGCCCCCACCAACGGCGCGGCCGGCATCATCCCCGCGGTGCTGCACTACTACACCCGGTTCACGCCGGACGCCGACGACGACGGGGTGGTCCGCTTCCTGCTGGCCGCCGGCGCGATCGGCGTGCTGTTCAAGGAGAACGCCTCGATCTCCGGCGCCGAGGTCGGCTGCCAGGG
Organism: Micromonospora sp. U56; assembly: GCF_018070095.1. NCBI lineage: Bacteria > Bacillati > Actinomycetota > Actinomycetes > Micromonosporales > Micromonosporaceae > Micromonospora > Micromonospora sp. U56. The sequence continues at coordinate 21,641 of NZ_JAGPYL010000052.1, read as the reverse complement.
CGAGGTCGGCTCGGCCTGCTCGATGGCCGCCGCCGGGCTGGCCGAGGCCCTCGGTGGCACGCCGGCCCAGGTGGAGAACGCCGCCGAGATCGGCATGGAGCACAACCTCGGGCTGACCTGCGACCCGGTCGGTGGGCTGGTGCAGATCCCGTGCATCGAGCGGAACGCGGTGGCTAGCATCAAGGCGATCACCGCCACCCGGTTGGCGCTGCGTGGGGACGGGGTGCACGCCGTCTCGCTGGACAAGGTCATCAAGACCATGCGGGAGACGGGCGCCGACATGAAGGTCAAGTACAAGGAGACGGCGCGCGGCGGCCTGGCCGTCAACGTGATCGAGTGCTGAGGGGCGTTCGTTCACCGACTGCTAACCTGTCGTCCGTCCTGGGAGGCGGGAGGCGACGGTGACCGCTGGCGTCGCGGCGTTGTGGTCGCACCGCAACTCGCTGCGGATCCTGGTCAAGCGGGACCTCGCGGTGAAGTACCAGCAGTCGGTGCTCGGCTACTTCTGGTCGCTGATCGAGCCGCTGGGCATGGGGGCGATCTACTTCTTCGTCTTCGGCGTGCTCTACTCCGGCGACACCGAGCGGCACCTCGGGCAGGCCGCCGAGTCGTACCCGCTCTTCCTGATCACCGGCATCTTCGCCTGGATGTGGACCAGTTCGGCGCTGAGCGAGGCGACCAACGCGCTGACCGGGCAGTCCCGCCTGATCACCACGATGAACGTGCCCCGGCAGGTCTTCCCCATCGGCCGGGTCACCGGCCGGTTCGCCGAGTACGCCGCCGGCCTGCCGATCCTCTTCGCCGTCGCCGCCGTCTACGCCGCGCACGGCAGGATCCACCCCGGCTGGTCGCTGCTCGCCCTGCCGCTGGCCGTGCTGGTGCAGGCCACCCTGCTGGTCGGGCTGTCGCTGCTGCTCTCGGCGGTCAACGTGCTGATGCGCGACGTCGAGCGCTTCATGCGGCTGATCATCCGGGTGCTCTTCTACGCCACGCCGATCATCTACCCGCTGAGCCTGGTCCGGGAGTCCGGGATGCCGGGCTGGGTGAAGGTCGGCTACGAGCTCAACCCGCTGGTCGGCATCTTCCAGCTCCAGCACGCGATCTGGTACCCGGACGAGTTCCCCGACGCCCGGCTGCTGGCCACCACGGTCGCCGGCAGCCTGCTGCTGCTGGTCGCCGGCTGGTGGGCGTTCCGCCGGCTCGAACCCGCCGTGCTCAAGGAGCTGTGAGGTGGCGCCGATCATCGAGGCCGAGGGCCTCGGTATCCGCTTCGTCCGCAACCGCCGGCGGCAGCTGCGGCTGCGTGAGCTGTTCATCCACCGGGGCGGGCGGGGCGCCGCGCCCGGGCAGTTCTGGCCGCTTCGGGACGTCTCCTTCACCGTCGAGCCCGGCGAGACGGTCGGCGTGATCGGGCGCAACGGCACCGGCAAGAGCACCCTGCTGCGGCTGATCGCCGGGGTGCTCATCCCCGACGAGGGGCGGATCCGGGTGCGCGGCGACGTCGCGCCGCTGCTGGAGCTCTCCGCCGGCTTCTCCAACGACCTCACCGGGCGGGAGAACCTCTACCTCGTCGGCGGCCTGCACGGGCTGTCGTCGGCGTACCTGAAGCGGAACTTCGACGACATCGTCTCGTTCGCCGGCGAGCAGGTGGAGCGGGCCATCGACACCTCGGTCCGGCACTACTCGTCCGGGATGAAGGTCCGGCTCGGGTTCGCCATCATCTCCCACCTGCCGCACCCGATCCTGCTGATGGACGAGGTGACCGCGGTGGGTGACGCGGAGTTCCGCAAGAAGTGCTATTCGACGATCGACCGACTGCTCGCGGAGGGGCGCACCTTGGTGCTGGTGTCACACAACGAGAAGGACCTGACCCGGTTCTGCCGTCGGGGGCTCTACCTCGACGGCGGGCGGCTGACCGTGGACGGCACAGTCGCGGAGGCGCTCGACGCGTACCACGCCGCGGTCCCGCGGTGACGCTCGCGATCGTGCTCGCCGCCGGTGCGCCGGCCGCGGGCCTGCCCACCGGCGCCGGGGAGCCGCTCGCCGACCGGCTGGCCGCCCAGTGGCGCCGGGCCGGGGCGGACGAGGTGCGCGCCGCCGCCGACCTGGCCGAGCTGGCCGCCCTGGTGGGCGCCGCCACCGGCCCGGTGATCGTCAGCGGGGCCGACCTGGTCGCGCACACCGCCGTACTGAAGCACCTGGCGACCAGCCCGGTCGGCCCGACGGTGGCCCTGGTGCTCACCGACCCGCCGGTCCCCGGCCGCACGGCGGTGCGCGAGGAGCGCGGCCAGGTGGTCGAGGCCGGGCCGGAGCTGGCCGACGCCACCGGCGTCTTCGGCGGCGCGCTGCGGGTCGGCGTGGAGGACCTGCCGGCGCTGGCGGCCGCCGCCCGGGCCGCCGCCGCCCGGCCCGCGACCGGGCCCGCCGTGGACGGGCTCTTCGCCGCGCTCACCGCGCTCGGCACGCTGACCTTCGCCCACCGGGTACGCCTGCTCGTGGCGCACCGGGTCGGCGACGCCGCCGGGCTGCCCGCCGCCGAGGCGGCGCTGGCGGGGGTGGACGAGGACAAGGCCGAGCTGCGGCTCTCGGTCAAGGAACGGGACGACTTCTTCACCACCTACTTCGTCAGCACCTGGTCGCCGTACGTGACCAAGGCGGCGGCCCGGATCGGCCTTGGGCCTACCGGCGTGACCATGCTGTCGGTGCTCCTCGCGGTCGCCGCAGCGGTGCTGTTCGCGGTGGGCGGCCGGCCCGCGCTGGTCAGCGGGGCGGTGCTGCTCTACCTCGGCTTCGTGCTCGACTGCGTGGACGGTCAGCTGGCCCGCTACACCCGGCACTTCAGCGCCTGGGGCGGTTGGCTGGACACGATGGCCGACCGGGCGAAGGAGTACGTGGTCTACGCCGGCCTCGGCTACGGGGCGACGCACGCCGGCTTCCGGTACGGCTGGGCTCTCGCCATCGCCGCGATGACGCTGCAGACCGTGCGGCACATGACCGACACCTGGTACGGCGTGCTGCACGACGAGGCGGCCCGCCGGCCGAAGACGGCCGTGGGCGGGGGTGGCGGGGGCATCGGTGACCGGCTGAACGCCGCCTCGACCCGGGTGCAGGCCGACACCGGCTCGGTGTCGTACTGGTTGAAGCGGACGGTGGTCTTCCCGATCGGCGAGCGGTGGGCGCTGATCGCGCTGACCGTGGCGCTGTTCAACCCGCTGGTCAGCCTGGTCGCGGTGCTGGTCTGGGGGACGCTGGCGTTCGCGTACACCGGGGCGCTGCGCACCTTGCGGGCCCGCTGGATGTGGGTGCCGGTGCTGGACACGGTCGACGCCACGCTGCACCGCGACGACGGTCCGCTGGCGGCGCGGCTGCCGGTGGTTCGCCCGATGGGCCCGCTGACGCTGGCGGTGCTGGCGGCGCTGGGTCCGGCGGCGCTGCTGGTCGCGGCGCTGCTGACCGACGACGGCGGGCTGCGCTGGTGGGTGCCGGTGGCGCTGCTGGTGCTGCTGGTCGCCGGGCTGGGGGCCGGCGCGGCGCACAACGGGCCGCTGGACTGGCTGGTCCCGGCCGCCCTACGGGCCGGGGAGTACCTGTTCGCCATCGCCGTCGGGGTGGTCGGCGGCGCGCCGGCCTGGCTGGTCTTCGCGTACGTCCTCGTGCTCACCCTGCACCACTACGACCTGACCGCCCGGCTGGAGAAGCGGCAGGCGGCCCCGCCGCTGCACCGCTGGACGCTGGGCTGGGAGGGGCGGTCGGTGCTGCTGGCACTGGCGGCGATCGTCGGAATTGTGAGTATCAGTCTGGCTACACTCGGTACGTACCTTCTCGTGGGATTCGTGGCGAGTGTCGTCCTGGCCTGGGTCGTCCTGCCGGCCCGCGCCGCGCGGGTGACGGCCGTCCCGGTCGGAGGCGGTTCGCCGGGCTGACCAAGGGGGCGGCCGGGATGACCCTGATCAGCTTCGTCGTACCGGCCTACCGGGTGCAGGGCTACCTGCGTGAGTGTCTGGACTCGATCCTCGGGCAGCCCTTCGACGACCTCGAGGTGATCGGCGTCGACGACGCCTCGCCGGACGCCGTCGGCGACATCCTCGACGAGTACGCCGCCCGCGACCCCCGGGTCCGGGCGCTCCGGCTGCCCCGCAACGTCGGGCTCGGTCCGGCCCGCAACGCCGGGCTGGACCGGGCCGCCGGCGAGTACGTCTGGTTCGTCGACGGCGACGACTGGCTCGCCCCGGACTGCCTGTCCGAGGTCGCCGACCGGCTGCGGGCCGCCCGCCCGGACGTCCTCGTGGTGGACCACGTCCGGGCGCACTGGAACGACACCGCCAGCCGCAGCGCGATGGCCGAGGTGTTCCCGGAGCCGCCCGGCGAGGCCACCTTCCGGCTGCGGGACCGGCCGGAGACCCTGCACCTGCTGCACACCGCCTGGAACCGGGTGGTCCGCCGGGAGTTCCTGGTCGACCTCGGGCTGCGCTTCGCCCCCGGCTGGTACGAGGACGTCTCCTTCACCTATCCGGTGCTGCTGGCCGCCGAGCGGATCGCCGTGCTCGACCGGGTCTGCGTCAACTACCGGCAGCGGCGCGCCGGGGCGATCACCCGGACCCGGGGGGACCGGCACTTCGAGGTCTTCGCGCAGTGGCACCGGGTGTTCGCGCTGATGGACCGCTGGGGACCGGCGGTGGCCGAGCTGCGGCCGGCGGTCTTCGAGCGGATGGCCTGGCACCACCTGACCGTGCTCGGCAACGGCGAACGGATCGCCCCCGCGCTGCGCCCGGCGTTCTTCGCCCAGATGACCGCCGACCACCGGCGCTTCCGGCCGCCCGAGGGCTACCCCGCGCCGGACGGGCTGGACGGGCTCAAGCACCGGCTGGTCGCGGCGGGACGATGGCGGACGTTCCGCGCGTTGCGCGCGGTGAACCAGGCCCGGGCGACGGCCCGCGGCACCGCCCGGCGGGCGCTGCCGGTGGCCCGGCGTACCGCACGGCTGACCCGCGACGCCGTGCTGCGCGAGTACTACCGGGCCGAGCTGCGCCGGCCGATCGACCCGACGCTGGCCGTCTACGCCGCGTACTGGTACCGCGGGTACGCCTGCAACCCGGCCGCGATCCACGCCGCCGCCCGCCGGCTGGCCCCGCAGGTCCGGGGGGTGTGGATCGTCCGGCGAGACCGGGTGGACACGCTGCCGCCCGGCACCGAGTACGTGGTCGCCGGCACCCCCGGCTACTACCGGGCGCTGGCCCGGGCCCGGTGGCTGGTGAACAACGTCAACTTCCCCGACTTCGTCCGCAAGCGACCCGGCTCGCTGCACGTGCAGACCCACCACGGCACGCCGGTGAAGGTGATGGGCCTGGACCAGCAGCGCTTCCCGCTGGGGGCGGGCGGGATGGACTTCGCCGGGCTGCTGCGCCGGGTGGACCGCTGGGACTACAGCATCACCTCGAACAGCTTCTCCACCCAGATGTGGGACCGGGCCTACCCGGCCACGTACACCACGTTGGAGGTCGGCTACCCGCGCAACGACCGGCTGGTCACCGCCACCGCCGAGGAGATCCGGGAGATCCGGGACCGGCTCGGCGTCGGGCCGGACGAGCGGGTGGTGCTGTACGCGCCGACGCACCGCGAACACCTGCCCCGCTACCGCCCGCCCTTCGACCCGGGACGGCTGCTCGACGTGCTCGGGCCGTCGGGGCGGCTGCTGATCCGCAGCCACTACTTCCACGACCGGGCGGGCCGGGCCCGCCGGCGTACCGGGGGCCGGGCGGTCGACGTCAGCGACCACGGCTGCGTGGAGGATCTCTATCTCGCGGCGGACGTGCTGGTCACCGACTACTCGTCGGCGATGTTCGACTACGCCGTCCTGGACCGCCCGATCGTCGTGTACGCGCCGGACCGCGACGCGTACGCGCTGGCCCGGGGGGTCTACTTCGACGTGACCGCCGAACCGCCCGGCGCCGTCGCGCTGACCTTCGCCGAGCTGCTGGAACTCTTCCGCTCCGGCGCGGATACCGGGGCGGAGGCGCAGCGGGCGCGGCAGCGGTTCCGGGGCCGGTTCTGCACCTTGGACGACGGGCACGCCGCGGATCGGGTGGCCCGTCGGGTCTTCCTCGACGATCCCGCCTGACGCTGCGGTCCCGTCCACGGGCCCGCTGCCGGTAATAGGACCGTCATGACCGCAACATCGCACGTTTACCCGATGTGCTGATCCGATGATGCTCGTCACAGTCAAGCGCGGGGTTCGGCCGAGCTGGGGGAGGAGACGGTGACCACCGTCGCGCTCAAGGATGTCACCAAGGTGTTCCAGGACGGGACGCTCGCGGTCGACAGCGTCAATCTGGACGTCAACGACGGCGAGTTCATGGTGCTGCTCGGTCCGTCGGGCTGCGGCAAGTCCACCGTGCTGCGAATGGTGGCCGGCCTGGAGGACCCGAGCTCCGGCGCCGTGATGCTCGACGGCGAGGTCGCCAACGACCTGCCGCCACGGGAGCGGAGGATCGCCATGGTCTTCCAGGACTTCGCGCTCTATCCGCACATGACCGTCGGGGACAACATCGCCTTCCCGCTGCGGCTCGCCGGTGTGGAGCCGGCCCCGCGCGGCGAGCGGGTGCAGGACGTCGCGGGCGCGCTCGGCATCGGGGACGTCCTCGGCCGCAAGCCGAGCCAGCTCTCCGGCGGCCAGCGGCAGCGGGTGGCCATGGGGCGGGCGATAGTGCGCCGTCCGGGGCTCTTCCTGATGGACGAGCCGCTCTCCAACCTGGACAGCGGCCTGCGCGCCGAGCTGCGCGCGGAGATCTCCGGGCTGACCCGGGAGCTGGGCGTCACCACCATCTACGTCACGCACGACCAGGCCGAGGCGCTGACCATGGCCGACCGGGTCGCCATCATGCGCAAGGGCGTCCTGCAGGACGTCGGCACGCCGACCCAGGTGTACGGTCGCCCGGCCACCCTCTACGTCGCCGCGTTCCTGGGCAGCCCCCGGATGAACCTGCTGGAGGCGTCGGTCTACGTCCACCTCGACCGGTACGTCACCCTCACCCTCGGCGAGCAGGCGCTCTACCTGCCCTGGGACGACATCCGCAGCCGGGCGGTGGCGCACTACCACGGCGAGCGGATCGTGGTCGGGATGCGGGCCGAGGCGCTGACCCCGGTCGCCCCGGACACCACCGGCGACGTGCTCCAGGGCCGGGTCCGCTATCTGGAGCACCACGGGCACGAGTCGCTGGCCTTCCTCGACATCGGCGCCACCGCGATCGTGGTGGACGAGATGGGCGCCACGGCCGACGACGCACCGGCCGGGCAGCGCGGGCTGCGCCGGTTCGGGCAGGTCATGCAGCGGCTCACCGGCCGGGCCGGCGAGCTGGACCCGATCTCCGCCCCGACCGGGGGCGGCAACCGGACCAGCGTGCTCCCCGACCTGGGGCGCCACCACCGCCGTCCCGCCGAGCTGGCGGTACGCCTCGCCCCGTACCCGGCGATCTCGGCGGGTCACCCGATGTCGGTCGCCGTACGGATGGACGCCCTGCACTTCTTCGACGAGCGCGGCGACCGGATCGACGTCGGCTGGCGCTGAGCCGTCAGGCTCGGCGGGGCTGCGGGCGACCGGGCCCATGCCCTACGGTCAGCGCACCCAGTCCACCGAGCACCGCCTGTAGAGAGGGGCCCGCCGTGTCGGGTGACCGTCCGAGCCCGCTCGTGATCGAGCGGATCCTGCGTGATCGGCAGGGCATCTGGCAGCAGATCGTCGCCGACGACGACCTGAACGCGCTGACCGGGCGGATGCTGGCCAGCTCCGCCGTCGCACTGGCCTGCTACGGGGCGGTGCTCGGCGCGTTCCACGGCGTGCTGATGGCGTTGACCTCGGCGGTCAAGCTGCCGCTGCTCTTCCTCATCACCCTGGCCATCTGCCTGCCCACGCTCTACCTGTTCAACCTGGTGTTCGGGGCCCGGCTGTCGGTACGCCAGTCGGTGGCCCTGGTGATGGTGGCGATCACGGTCACCTCGATGCTGGCGGTGGCGTTCGCCCCGATCAGCCTCTTCTTCCTGATCACGGCGCCGGACTACGGCTTCTTCAAGCTGCTGAACGTGGCGATCCTGACGCTGTCGGCGGTGGTCGGGCTGCGCTTCCTCACCGGCGGGATGCAGGTGCTCAACGCGCACGGCCTGCTCGCCCCGTCGGCCGCCGCCCCTGCTCCGCAGGGCGCCGTGGCCGCCCCGGCCGCCCCGGCCGCCGTACCCGCCCAGCCGGCGTCCGGTGAGCCGGTCGCGGAGCCGGTGGCCGTGGGAGCGAGCGCCAACGGCGCGGCGGGCGCGAACGGCACCACCACGCCGGCCGCCGAGGCGCAGCCGGTGGCCGTCGTCCCCGCGCAGCCGGTGGCCGTCGTCCCGGCGCAGCCGGTCGTGCTGGCCGGCCACCCGGTGGCGGCCTTCCCGCCCGGGATGGTTCCGCCGGGGTACGCCGGTGCGGGCCGGCCGTGGGCCACCCCGCCGGTGCGGCGCGGCGAGTCGGAGCGGCCGGCCAGCATGACCCTGCTGTACGTCTGGATCCTGCTCTTCGGTTTCGTCGGCACCCAGCTCGCCTGGACCCTGCGTCCGTTCGTCGGCAGCCCGGGCGAGGACTTCGCCCTGTTCCGCAGCATCGAGGGCAACTTCTACGCGGAGATCCTGCGCACCCTCGGCAACCTGTTCTGAGAATTCGCCGGTGCGGGCGGCCAGCGCTGCCCGCACCGCTGAAATTCCTGGTCCGCCGCGTCTTGCCGGAAAAGTTACCGGCTAGTAACGTCGGGGCATGTCCATCGACTCGCGCCAGGTGGCGGCCGGGATGCTCCAGGCCGTGCCGTTCGCCCGTACCCTCGGCTTCGAGTTCGTCGAGGTCGCCCCGGAGGCCCAGGGCGGGGTCCGGGCCGTGGTCCGGCTGCCCGACACGCCGGCCACCCACAACCACGTCGGCGGCCCGCACGCCGGAGCCATGTTCACCCTCGGCGAGACCGCGTCCGGCACGGTGGTGATGGCCGCCTTCGGCCACCTGCTCGACCGCGCGGTGCCGCTCGCCGTCCGGGCCGACATCGCGTACCGGAAGCTGGCCATGGGGCCGGTGCTGGCCACCGCGCGGCTCGGTCGTACGCCGGCCGAGGTGGTCGCCGAGCTCGACGCCGGGCAGCGGCCGGAGTTCCCCGTGGAGGTGGAGATCGGCACCGAGGACGGCACCGTCACCGGCACGATGACCGTCGTCTGGACGCTGCGCCCCAACCGCTGACGCACCGGCACCTGACGAAACGGGCTTGTTCGGGCGGTGCGCTGGATAGATTCGTACCGTGCTGGGCCTACCTGCTCATGTGTCCGCCTGTCTCTTCGATCTGGACGGTGTGCTGACGCAGACCGCCAAGGTGCACAACGCCGCCTGGAAGCAGACCTTCGACGCGTTCCTGGCGCGCCGGGCCGCGGCCACCGGTGAGCCGTTCCGGCCCTTCGACCCCGGGCCGGACTACAACCGGTACGTGGACGGCAGGCCCCGCGCCGACGGGGTCCGATCCTTCCTCGCCTCCCGGGGCGTGGTGCTGCCGGAGGGCAGCCCCGACGACCCGCCCGAGGCGGACACGGTCACCGGGGTCGGCAACCGCAAGAACGTCGTCCTGCTGGAGCGGATCCACCACGACGGGGTCGAGGTCTACCCGGGCTCGGTGACGTACCTGCGGGCGGCCGTCGCGGCCGGGCTGCGCCGCGCGGTGGTCTCGGCCAGCGCGAACTGCCGCGCCGTGGTCGCCGCCGCCGGCCTGGAACCCCTGCTCGAGGCGCGGGTCGACGGTCTGGTGGCGCGGGCCGAGGGGTTGCGCGGCAAGCCGCACCCGGACACCTTCCTGGCCGGCGCCAAGCTCCTCGGGGTCGACCCGGCCAACGCCGCGGTCTTCGAGGACGCCCTCGCCGGGGTGGCCGCCGGGCGGGCCGGCGGCTTCGGCTACGTGGTCGGCGTGGACCGGGTCGGCCAGGCCGACGAGTTGCGCGACCAGGGCGCCGACATCGTGGTCACCGACCTCTCCGACCTACTGAAGGGGACGGCGGCATGATCCGCGAACGCGCCTATCCGGTCGAGCCCTGGCACATCCGGGAGACCCGGCTCGACATGGACGTGCTGGCCCAGTCCGAGTCGGTCTTCGCGCTCTCCAACGGGCACGTAGGGCTGCGCGGCAACCTCGACGAGGGGGAGCCGCACGGCCTCCCCGGCACCTACCTCAACTCCTTCTACGAGCTGCGCCCGCTGCCGTACGCGGAGGCCGGCTTCGGCTTCCCCGAGTCGGGCCAGACCATCGTCAACGTCACCAACGGCAAGCTGATCCGGCTGCTGGTCGACGACGAGCCGCTCGACCTCCGCTACGGCGAGCTGCTGAGCCACGAGCGGATCCTCGACCTGCGCGCCGGCACCCTGCACCGGGAGATGCACTGGCGCTCCCCGGCCGGGCGCGAGGTCAAGGTCCGCAGCACCCGCCTGGTCTCCTTCACGCAGCGGGCGGTCGCCGCGATCAACTACGAGGTGGAGGCGGTGGACGGGCCGCTGCGGCTGATCCTCCAGTCCGAGCTGGTCGCCAACGAGACGCTGCCGGCGCAGAGCCGCGACCCGCGGGTGGCCGCCGTGCTGGAGTCGCCGTTGCAGGCCGAGGAGGAGCTGACCACCGACGACGGCGGGCTGCTCATCCACCGCACCAAGGTCAGCGGCCTGCGGGTGGCCGCCGAGATGGGCCACGACGTGTACGCCCCGGCGAAGTACACCGTCGAGTCCGAGGGCTACGAGGACTGGGTGCGGACCACCGTCGGCTGCGTGCTCAAGCCCGGCGAGACGCTGCGGGTGGTCAAGTACCTCACCTACGGCTGGTCGAGCAAGCGGTCGCTGCCGGCGCTGCGCGACCAGGTCGGCGCGGCGCAGGCCGGGGCCCGGCTGGACGGCTGGGAGGGCCTGCACCGGGAGCAGCGGGAGTACCTCGACGAGTTCTGGGACGCCGCCGACGTGCGGGTCGAGGGCGACCCGGAGGTGCAGCAGGCGGTCCGCTTCGGGCTGTTCCACGTCCTGCAGGCCGGCGCCCGGGCCGAGCGGCGACCCATCTCGGCCAAGGGCCTGACCGGCCCCGGGTACGACGGGCACGCGTTCTGGGACACCGAGATGTTCGTGCTGCCGGTGCTCACCTACACCCAGCCGTCCGCAGTCCGGGACGCGCTCTACTGGCGGCACTCGACGCTCGGGCAGGCCCAGGAACGGGCCCGGACGTTGAACCTCCAGGGCGCCGCGTTTCCCTGGCGGACCATCGAGGGCCCCGAGTCGTCGGCGTACTGGCCGGCCGGCACCGCCGCCTTCCACATCGCCGCCGACGTGGCCGACGCGCTGCGCCGCTACCTGCTGGTCACCGGCGACGACCAGCTGGAGCAGGAGATCGGCCTGGAGGTGCTGGTGGAGACGGCCCGGCTCTGGCGCTCGCTGGGCCACCACGACCGCAGGGGTCGGTTCCACATCGACGGGGTGACCGGGCCGGACGAGTACACCGCCGTCAAGGACGACAACATCTACACCAACCTGATGGCGCAGCGGAACCTGCTCACCGCCGCCGACTGCGCGATGCGCTACCGGGACGAGGCGATCGACCTCGGGGTGACCGAGGAGGAGGCGGCGCAGTGGCGGGACGCCGCGAACGCCATGTACATCCCGTACGACCAGGGGTTGAAGGTCCACGCGCAGGTGGAGGGCTTCACCCGGTTGCAGGAGTGGGACTTCGAGCACACCCCGGCGGAGAAGTACCCGCTGCTGCTGCACTACCCGTACTTCGACCTGTACCGCAAGCAGGTGGTCAAGCAGGCCGACCTGGTGCTGGCCATGCACTGGCGGGGTGACGCCTTCACCGCCGACGAGAAGCTGCGCAACTTCCTCTACTACGAGCGGCGTACCGTCCGGGACTCCTCGCTGTCGGCCTGCACCCAGGCGGTGATGGCGGCCGAGGTCGGGCACCCGGAGCTGGCCCACCGCTACCTGCGCGAGGCAGCGCTGATGGACCTGCACGACCTCAACGAGAACACCCGCGACGGGGTGCACATGGCCTCGCTGGCCGGCGCGTGGATCGCGCTGGTCTCCGGCTTCGGCGGGCTGCGCGACCACGACGGGACGCTGTCGTTCTCGCCGCGCCTGTCCAGTCGGCTCAGCCGGCTGGAGTTCTCGTTGCAGTGGCGCTCGCTGCGGCTGCGGGTGGACGTCCGGCCGCACCAGACCACGTACTCGCTGCGCAACGGCGGGCCGGACACGGTGGTGGAGCTGCGCCACCACGGCGAGAAGATCACCGTGACCAGTTCCCTGCCGGTCACCGTCCCGGTGCCCACGCCCGACCCGCCCGGTCCGGCGCCTGAGCAACCCCCGGGTCGGTCCCCGCTGCTGCACCTTCCAGAGGAGGGCTGACCAGACGGACCGGCCACGAGGTCGGCGGCGTACCGCCAACCTCGTGGCCGGAAAGGGTCAGAACTGGCGACCGTTGGAGGGACGGCCCCCCGCGTCGCGCGGAGCCATCGCGGCCGGGTCGTCCGCCGTGCGGGCCCGGGCCGCCTCGTCCGCCCAGTCCCGGCCGCGCTCGGCGTCCTGTTCGCGTTCTTCCTGCTCGGCCGTCCGGGTCTGCTGCCTGGACTTCTGCTCAGCCATGGCGATCCTCGCGATCCGTCGGGGCGCCGGGCACGCCGGCGCCGTCGTGCGGTCACCCTGCGGCTTCCCGAGGTTGTCGGCGGCAAACGCCGGGGCGACCGCCCCAGCCCGTCGCCCGCCCCCTGCTTGGGTACCGGCGGCGCGGGTATGACCGCCGGGCCGGTGCGAATCCGACGGTACGGAGGGGTGCAGATTCGGACAGGAAGCAACGAGGTGACCATCCCGGTGGCCGACGTCGGGCTCCCGGCCGACGTGGCCGTCCCGGAGGGCGCCAACGGCGTGGTGCTCTTCGCCCACGGCAGCGGCAGCTCGCGGCACAGCCCGCGTAACACGGCGGTGGCCGGGGTGCTCCGGAGTCGGGGCGCCGCCACCGTGCTGGTCGACCTGCTCACCCCGGAGGAGGACGCGGTCGACGCCGTCACGGCCGAGCTGCGCTTCGACATCGGCCTGCTCGCCGACCGGCTCGCCGGCATCGTCGACTGGCTGGGCACCGAGCCCACGCTGGGCCGGCTGCCGGTGGGCCTGTTCGGGGCGAGCACTGGTGCGGCGGCGGCGCTGGTCGCCGCGGCGGGGCGGCCGGACCGGGTGGCGGCGGTGGTCTCCCGGGGCGGACGGCCGGACCTGGCGGGCCCCGCGCTCACCGGGGTACGCGCGCCGACGCTGATGCTGGTCGGTGGCCTGGACGAGCAGGTGATCACGCTCAACGAGCAGGCCGCCGCGGCGCTCACCGCGCCGCACGAGCTGCGGATCGTGCCCGGCGCCACCCACCTCTTCGAGGAGCCCGGTGCGCTGGAGCAGGTGGCGGCCGACGCGGCCGACTGGTTCGCCGCCCACCTCCGCGTCCCCGCCTGACCCACCCACCCCGCTCCGCGGGCGAGCACTTTCACGGAAAGAGTGGCTATTCGGCGCGCGATAGGCCCTCTTTCCGTGAAAGTGCCTGCCGTGCATGTGCCCGTGCCGCGGGGGGCGGGCGGGGTGGGTGGGTCAGGTGGGTCAGGTGTGGGTGCGGGGTGGGGTGAGGCGGGTGGTGGCGATGCGTTCGCGGTGGCGCTGGACGGTGTCGATCACCCGGTAGGCGACGGCGGCGATCGGCACCGAGACGAAGGCGCCGGCGACCCCGGCGATCAGCGTGCCCGCCGTGACCACCACCAGGATCACCGCCGGGTGCAGCTGCACCTGCCGCTTCATGATCAGCGGCTCCAGCAGGTTGCCCTCGATCTGCTGCACGGCGATCACCGCGAGCAGCACCAGCAGCGCCGTCGTCGGACCCTTGGCGGCGAGCGCCACCAGAACGGCGACCGTACCCGCGACCGTGGCGCCGATGATCGGCACGAAGCCGCCGAGGAAGGTGATCAGCGCCAGCGGCAGGGCGAGCGGCACCCGCAGCAGCACCAGGGACAGCCCGATGCCGATCGCGTCGATCGCCGCGATGATCATCGTCCCCCGGCTGTACGCGCCAAGGGTGTGCCAGCCGGCCCGGCCGGCCTCGGAGGTCAGCTCGCGGTTCGGGCCGGTCGTCCGGCGCAGCACCCAGTGCCACATCGTCCGGCCGTCCTTGAGCAGGAAGAAGAGCAGCACCAGGGCGAGCAGGGCGGAACCGACCACCTCGGCTGCCGTCCGGGCCCCGCCGACCGGGTCGAAGCCCCCACCCATGCCGGAGCGCACCTGCTGAATCAGCTTGTCCAGCTGGGCGTCGCTGACCGGCAGGGTGGAGGTGACGAAGTCCCGGCTGCGCTGGACACCCTCGCCGAGTTCCTTGCTCAGCTCGCTGAACTGGGCGGCGGTCAGGTTCCACACCAGCACGCCGACCCCGACCAGGATGCCCAGCAGCAGCAGGAGCGACAGCAGCGCCGCCAGCGCGCGCGGCACCCGCAGCCGGCGCAGGCGCAGCAGCACCGGATCGAGCAGCGCGGTGAGGAAGAGGGTGACCGCCACGGCGATCGCCAGCGGCGCCAGCAGCACCGCCACCCGACCCAGCAGGTAGAGCGCGAACACCACGACCACCAGGCAGGCGCTCCACACCACCGCCGTGCGGACCAGCCAGGGCAGCGCCCCCCAGGCCTGCCGTGGCGCCGGCCGGGCGCCCGCCGCCGTCACCTCGGGCGTACGCCCGGCACCGTCCTCGTCCACGTCGATCCTCCTCGGTCTCGGCGGAATCGATACCCGTACGGCCGCTCTCCGACACCCGTCGGTGGATCAACGCCGTCCCGGGCAGGTGGTTCCGCTCTGGACAGTCCCGGCACGCGCGGCCGGGACTGCCGCCGCCGGGCATGGCCGCCGAGGGACGTCCGCCTGCGCCACTGCCGCGACGGCGGCGAGGTGAGGTGGGCGTACGACAGGGGCCGGGGTGTTTGCGGCCGGGACCGGAGGGAACGCAGCAGGCACCGAGCGAGGAGGACCGTGGTGAGTGACTTCATGGACAAGGCCAAGGACATGGCCGACAAGCACGACAAGCAGGTCGACCAGGGCCTGGACAAGGCCGGCGAGGCCGCCGACCAGCGCACCGGCGGCAAGTACGACGAGCAGACCGACAAGGCCGTCGACATGGCGCAGGCGCGCACGGGTGAGGGCGACCAGGGCCGCTGACCTCGCGTTTCCGCTGCCGGACCGCCCTCGGGTGGTCCGGCAGCGGCGTGTCCGGGGAGGGGCACGGTCTGGTCAGCATCGACGGGGCTCGCTACGATCCGCAGTCGTGGCATGACTCACCGTGGAGTCGTGCGGAGCGGACGGCCCCGCCCGGCGCGGCGGGCCGCGGACCAGAGGGAGCCACCCCCGGTGACCGAGACTGCCCAGCCGACCATCCCGCAGCCCTACCCGTTCAGCGATCCCCACCGGCTCGACATCGACCCCCGCTACGCCCGGCTGCGTCAGGAGCAGCCGTTGACCCGGATCCGGATGCCGTTCGGCGAGCCCGCCTGGCTGGCCACCCGGCACGCCGACGTCCGGATCGTGCTCGGTGACCCCCGGTTCAGCCGGGCCGCCTCGGTGGGCCGCGACGAGCCCCGCAACAGTCCACGACAGACCGACACGGGCATCCTCCAGATGGACCCGCCGGAGCACACCCGGCTGCGCCGGCTGGTGGCGAAGGCGTTCACCGCCCGCCGGGTGGAGGAGCTGCGCCCGCGTACCCGGTTGGTCGCCGAGGAGCTGGTCGAGGCCATGGTCGCCGCCGGGCCGCCGGCCGACCTCGTCGCCGGCCTGGCCACCCCGCTGCCGATCCGAGTGATCTGCGACCTGCTCGGGGTGCCGGTCACCGACCAGGACCGCTTCCACACCTGGTCGGAGGCGATCGTGTCGACCACCTCGCTGCCGTCCGAGGTGGCCGGGAGCTACGTCGAGCAGCTGCTGGGGTACATGGCCGGGCTGATCGCCCAGCGGCGGACCGAGCCGACCGACGACCTGATCGGCGCGATGGTCCGGGCCCGGGACGAGCACGCCGACCGGCTCAGCGAGGAGGAGGTCGTCCGGCTGGCCGCCGGCCTGCTCGCCGCCGGCCACGAGACCACCGTGACCCAGATCCCCAACCTGGTGTACGTCCTGCTGACCGAGCCGGACGGCTGGGAGCGGCTACGGGCCGACCCGGGCCTGGTGCCGACGGCGGTCGAGGAGCTGATGCGCTTCATCCCGCTCGGCGCGACCGCCGCCTTCCCCCGGTACGCCCTGGAGGACGTCGAACTCGGCGGCGAGCTGGTCCGGGCCGGCGAGCCGGTGGTCGTGTCGATCCACTCGGCCAACCGGGACGAGCGGGTCTTCGCCGACCCCGACCGGCTGGACCTGGGCCGGGAGGTCAATCCGCACGTCGGGTTCGGCCACGGCGTGCACCACTGCGTCGGCGCGCAACTGGCCCGGATGGAACTCCAGGTGGTGCTGGAGACCCTGCTGCGGCGTACCCCCGGTCTGCGGCTCGCGGTGCCGGAGTCGGAGCTGACGTGGAAGAGCGGCCTGCTGGTCCGGGGTCTGACCGCGATGCCGGTGGCCTGGTGAGCGCGGAGCGGGGTCCGGCGGTGGCGGCCGGCCGGTGGCGCTGGTGAGCGCCGGGATCGCGGCGGGCGACGCCACGCGTTGGCGGGTCTTCGTCGACGCGACCCGGTGCATCGGGTCGGGGATCTGCGCGGGAGTGGCGCCCGCCCACTTCGTGCTGGTGGACGGGCTCTCCCGCCCGCTGGCCGAGCGGATCGCCCCGACGGATGAGGTGCTGGACGCCGCCGAGTCGTGCCCGATGGAGGCCATCATCGTGTCCGACGCCGAGGGGAGCCGGATCGCGCCGGAGCCGTGAGCGTGGCGCGCCCAGGTGGCCGGCGGGACCGACCACCCGGACGCCGGCCGGTCACCAGCCCGGCCAGCCTCCGCCGGCTGTTCGGCGTCGAGGGGGTCACCGGCACCCGGACCATCGTCGTGCCGGAGACGTTCTTCGAACGCCCGCTCGATCCCCGCCCGCCGACGGCCGTCCCCTGAGCGACGCGACGGCCAGGCCCGGTCGGGCCTGGCCGTCGCGAGACGATCGGGTCAGTGCTGCTTCTCGCGCAGCTCCGCCATCGAGTTCGGCCGGCCGCTGAGCGCGTCGCGCATCCGGTCCACCAGGCCGGCGCCGGGGGCGAGCAGCTTGTTCGCCGGCGGGTGGTCCGGGGCGGCCGGGTGCGGGCGGGTCGGCGCCGACTTCTTCGCGGCCTGCACCTTGCCGGCGAGTTCGACCAGTTCCTCGCGCGCCACCGCGGCCCGCAGGCGCGGGAAAAGGTCTGCCTCCTCGTCCTCGATGTGGTGTCGGATCGTGCCGGTCAGGTGGGCGAGCAACTCGTCGAAGCGCGGGTCGGAGGGGTCGACGGACTCCAGCTCCTTCATGGTCCGCTCGGCCTCGGCGTGCTCGGAGATCTCGTGCTCGGCGACCTGCTTGCCGTCCGGCAGCGCCTTGCGGGCGGTCGGGTAGACGTACGCCTCCTCGGCGACGGAGTGCCGGACCAGCTCGGCGATCACCACGTCGACGAGCTGGCGGCGGTGCTCCGGCGTGCCCCGGCGGCTCTCCAGCTCGACGAAGATCGATTCGACCTCGCGATGGTCGGAGATCAGCACGTCCACGACGTCCTGGTGGCTCTTCTCGTGATGGCTCATGTTCTCGTGCCCCTTAACCGGTGCGGACGGTCGGATGGGGGGCTGGTACCCGTCCGTGGCCGACCGAATCCCCTCCGGCGCGATCCGACCCGGCCGGGTCGCCGCCGCCGGCCGGACGGGCGCGGATCCGCCGTTGTCGCGCCGGCATCGTGGGGCCTGTCGGCGCGGGCCTCGGCCCGCCGCTGAACAGCGACGAGGGCCGGCCTCCCCTGTCGGGGAGACCGGCCCTCGGTCATCAGGTGGGGATCAGGAGCTGTAACCGCGGCCCGCGATCCAGTTGGCCAGCTCGGCCACGTCCATCCAGTACTCCTGGACGTCCGGCGCGGCCGGGTCGGCGATCTTGACGGTGTTGCCGTCGTCCTTGTACTCCACCACGGTCAGGTAGTGACCGGGGTAGTAGTGCTCGACGCCGTCGACGTCCACCGCACCGCCGAGGATGTTGGCCACCACCGGGTCACCGGCGTCCACCGCGGCCTTCACGTCGGCCCGGAGCCGCTCGATCTGCTCCTTGGACGCGACCTCGTCGCTGATCTCGGTGGTCTTGTACCGGCCGCCGGTGTACTCGTTGAGCACCCGGGTGACGTCGATGGCCGAGTCCGTGCCGTTCTCGGTGGTGCCGAGCTTCTCGGCCAGCTCGTCCTGGCTGACCGCCTTGCCGTCGGCCGAGAGCGCCATCCGGGTCGACGCCGGACCGCAGTAGAAGAAGTTCGGCTGCGCCTGGTACTCGTAGCCGGCGCGGCGCTCGCCCTTGCCCTTGCCCTTGCCCTTGCCCTTCTCGGACACGACGGACGCGGACGCCTTCTCGGCCGGCGCGGCCTGTGCGGCCACGGCGGGGCCGACGATGGCGCCACCGGTCATGACCAGGCCGGCGACGGAGAGCATGCCATTACGGAAAATCGTCTTCATGGTCGAAGCTCCATTCGGGGGGTTTGCCGCCCGGTCGTGGAAACCCGGACGCAAGCACCGGGAAAGGCGCTCGGATCATCAGGACGCGGACCCACTCGGCCCGCGCTCACCAGCAACGCAACGACCGCCAGCCCGGACCCATTCCGGCGCGGTCGTACGGACAATCCAACGACCCGCCCCACCCCCTGATTCCGCCTCCCCCGTGGCCCCCCTCACCCCCGCCCACCCGCGAACCCGACACCCGGGCCGAGACCTCACACCGCCCAAGACTGGCGCACTTTCCCGGAATGAGCGGCGATTCAGCGCGGAACAGCCACTCATTCCGTGAAAGTGCGGACCGAGGAGGGCGGGGGTCAGGTGGGTGGGGGGAGGCTGCCGAGGAGGCGGGTGACGGCGATCTCGATGACGACGCGTTCGGGGTTGGGACGGGGCCGGCGGTAGCGCTCGGCGTACCGGCGCTCGGCCTCGGCCACCGACGCCGGGTCGGTGCGGAGGGTCCCCCGGCCCTCGATGGTCAGCCACCACCGCCCGTCGAGGTGGCACACCGCGACGGGCGTGCCCTCGGGGCCGGCGGCGGCGACGTGCCGGGCCTTGGCGGAGCCGCCGGAGGTGATCACCCGGGCCAGCCCCGCGTCCGGGTCGAACGTGACCCCCACCGGCACCACGTGTGGGGTGCCGTCGGCGCGCAGGGTGGTCAGCGTGGCGAGGTGCCGCTCCGCGCAGAACGCGACGACCCGCTCGTCGTGTGGGTCCAACCGATGGTCGCCGGCCATGTCCGTCCCCCTTCGGGCCCGGTGCTCGGCCGGCCCGCACGATCATGGCACGGGACGGCGTACCCGGTCCTGACCAGGGGGAGTGTCCGGCTGGCCGGGCAACCGGCGGGCCTGCGCCCGGCGCTGGTGGGCCAACCGGGTCAGGTAGATCAGCGCCCCGGCGAGGATGCCCATGTCGTCCAGGTAGATCGGGTCGGGCAGCAGGTCGACCGGGAGGATCGTGTAGATCAGCGCGCCGTAGAAGGCCACCTTGCCCCCGACGCCGAGCGTGCCGAGCAGCCGGCGGGTGCGGACCACCCGGATCGCCAGCAGCACCGCGCCGACCAACGTCGCCAGCGCCAGGATGCCGCCGATGACGACGAGGACCAACGTCTCGCGGGACATGCCGTCACGCTAGCCGAACACCGCACCCACCGCCGACGAGCGCGGCGGTGAGACCCGGCGACTGCCATCGCCGAGCCCGCTCGCGGTCAGTAGGCGGCGACGGCGGCCCGACCCCGGGCCACGCCCGCCGACTCCCGGGCCGGCTCGGCCGCCGGCCGCCGGGTCTCCGGCATCGGCACCACCGACTCGACCTCCTCCGGCCTGCGGTCCAGCGCGGCGAACGCCTCCTCGCGCAGGCTGCGCGCCGCCGTCACGGTCAGCTCGGCTTCCCGCCACGCCGCCCGCTCCCGCTCCGACGCGGCCCGGTGCCGAGCGGCCAGGTTGTCCCGGATGGCACGGCGCAGCACCAGCTCCTGCTCGACCGGGTGCCGCCGCGGGTCCCAGCCGTTGCGGTGGGCGAAGACGTCGCTGAGCTGCTCCACCGAGAGCTCCTTGCGCCAGTACGCGTCCAGCGCGGCCCGGTGCAGGTACCGCTCCCGGTCGGCGTACTCGGCCGGGGTGCGGACCGTGCCGGGCAGGGGCATCGCGGCGGCGGCGGACAGCCGGCGGACGTCCGCCTCGGCCGCCTCGTACGCCGCCCAGGCCGCCTCGACCTCGTCCTGGGCGGCCAGCCACTCGGCGCGCCGCCGCCCGGCGGTGGCCGACGCGCGCTCGGCGGCGACTCCCACCTCGCCGGCGTACCGGGTGCGTTCCCGGTCCTCCTCGGCCAGCTCCATGGTGCTGGGCAGCGCGGCCTGCCGGATCCGGCCGGCGACGGCGGAGCGCAGCCAACCCGGACGGGCGACCAGCGCGCCGAAGGCGACGGCCGCGACGGCGAGCAGAACCAGCCAGATCACGGCGGCGGCGGGGACGTCGGGCAGGACGGAGGAGAAGACGGTCTGCATCACCAGCACCTCACGGCGGGAAACAATGTGGACGGGCGGGCCGGGCGAGCGGAGCGGCGGGCGTACCCGGGGCGGACGGCACGGCGCGACGGGTCGCGTGGCGGTGGTCCGGCACCACGGGGGGCGCCGCGTAGCTCAGCTCCGGGGTGGGCCGCGCCGGCCGGTGGCGTCCCGGACCGGGTCGGTCGTCGTCGCCGGCGCCGCGAGCGGCCGGTCGGTCGAGGCGGCGTCACGCCGGGCCGGGATCGGCCGGGCGGGGAAGTCGGCGGGCTGCTCGTCGGTCGGCCGGGCGGTGGCCGGCGACTCGGCCACCCGGGCGGCCGACACGGCGGGCCGGGTGGGCGCGGCGGCGGCCGGTCCGGTCGTCGGGGTGAAGACGCCGCCGAGACCGACCGCGAGCACCAGGGCGGTCAGCGCCAGCCGGGTCAGGTCGCGCAGCGTCGCCCGCCGAAAGGGGCGGGTGGACGCTACGGGCAGCACCTCTCCAACCTATCGCCACCCGAGGGCCGGTGCAGCGGACCGACGGCGTTCATCGGCGTGACCCGAACCACTCGTCCTACGTGGACCCACA
This sequence comes from Micromonospora sp. U56, assembly GCF_018070095.1. NCBI lineage: Bacteria > Bacillati > Actinomycetota > Actinomycetes > Micromonosporales > Micromonosporaceae > Micromonospora > Micromonospora sp. U56. The sequence goes on along the minus strand of NZ_JAGPYL010000052.1, from coordinate 359 downwards.
CTCGTCGGGGCGGCGGGCCCGTTGGCTTCGCTGAAAACAGGGGGGCCGGGTGGGCCCGGCTCTTCTGCTGACCAGATGCCCTGGAACGAGAACCGGCCCACCCGGCAACTCCCGGGTGGGCCGTTCCTGGTGCGTCAGGTCAGCGGTCGCCGCCGAGCACCGGCGGGGCGGTGTCGGCGCCGTCGTGCCACACCATCTCGTCCTCGGTGAGCCAGGTCAGCCGCTCGTCGCTCTCGTCCTCGCCGTGCTGGCCACGCCCGCCGATCACGCCGTTGCGGCCGGCGCCGCCGGCCGTGGCCGCCCGGTTGGCCGGCGCCCCGCCCGTGCCGGGCCGGCCGCCGCCGTTGGCGCTGCCCAAC
>NZ_JAGPYL010000051.1:0-44575 GCF_018070095.1 Micromonospora sp. U56 | reverse complement strand
CCCCGCCCCCGCCGCCATCGTCGCCCCCACCCGCCCACCGCCCCGCATCACCCCGGATGTCCGCGCAATTACCGGGAAAGAGTGGCTGTTCCGCCTCGGACAGCCACGCTTTCTCGGAAAGTGCGCCCAGAGGGTGGCGGGGGGTGGCGGGGGGTGGGATTGGCGGGGGTGCGGTTGGTAGGCGGGCCGGTTGACGGGTAACCGTCGCGGACCACGTCAGGGGCACGCCCAGAGGCCACCGCACGGGGGAGTGCAGCGCACATGGGCATTGGTAGCGGAATCTTTCTCATCGCGCTGGGCGCGATCATGACCTTCGCCATCCGGGCCAACGTCTGGTGGATCGACCTGCGCGCGGTCGGCTGGGTGTTCATCCTGGCCGGGTTGGCCGTACTGCTCACCACGCTCTGGTTCTGGCAGGACCGGCGCAAGCGGGCACGCACGCTGATCGTGGAGGAGAACCGCCTGTCCCATCCGACCGCGATGATGCCGCCGCCGCCCGACCCGCCGCCGCCCACCGCGCCGCCGTCCTGACCCGCCGCCCGCGCTGCCGTCCACGCGCTGCCTGCCCCTGAGGTGCGGTCCGGGAAGGCGTACCGGCTCTCAGCCGCGGGCGGTGTGGCGGTTCACGATCGCCGCGCCGCCCGGTGCCAGGTCCGTCCAGGGCGTCGCGGCCCGGTGCACCACCAGGTCGGTGGTCCGCAGCCCCTCGGGATCCGCCCGTTCCGGGTCGAGCAGCGCCGAGAGCAGCGAGATGCCGGGATTGTGGGCGATCAGCAGGACCGTCCGGGCCGTCGGCTCGGCCGCCCGGACCAGGGCGAGCAGTTCCTGCGGGTGCGCCTCGTACGCGGTCGGCTCGTAGCGCACCACGGGTGACGACCCCGCCGGTCCCCCTTCCGGCGGGGATCCCGTCATGCCCATCGCCACGTCGTGCCAGGTCTGCCGGGTACGCCGGGACGACGAACAGAGCACCACCTCGGGCAGCAGGCCGTGCCGGGCCAGCCAGGCTCCGGCGGCGGCCGAGTCGGCGTGCCCGCGCGCGGTCAGCCGGCGTTCGACGTCCGGGGCGTCTCCGGCGGGTAGTTCGGCCTTCGCGTGCCGGAGCAGCACCAGGGTCCGTTCCTCGGCGTGGGCGTCCGTCATGCGCCCAGCTTGCCTGATTGGCGATCGGAGCGCCTGGGTAAGTCGATGTGTGCCGCACGCTCACCGATGGCCGCGGCGGTCGGATACGCCAATGGACATGCCAAGGAGGCGACATCATGGGCATCGGTGCCAGCATCTTCCTCATCGCGCTGGGCGCGATCTTCGCGTTCGCCATCGACGCGAACCTGGGATGGCTCAACCTGAACGTCGTCGGCTGGGTGCTGATGCTCGCCGGCGTCGTCGGGCTTTTCACCACCCTCTACTTCTGGAACACCCGCCGCCGCACGGTGGTGGCCACCCCGGTGCGCGAGGACCGGGTGGCCACCGACCGGGTCGTGCCGGTGCAGGACGACCGGGTGGTGCGGGAGGAGTACCGCGAGGTGCGCCGCCCCGGTTACCCGACCTGATCCCCGCGCGCAGACGTCGGGGCCCCGCAACGGTGCGGGGCCCCGCAACGGTGCGGGGCCCCGCACCATGTCCGGCCGGGCCGGCGGGCGGGCTTCGGGCTCAGGCGAAGAGCGCGAAGTAGATGGCGATGTGGTGGCAGAGCGCCGCGAGCAGGGTGCAGGCGTGGAAGAACTCGTGGTGGCCGAAGACGGTGGGCCACGGGTTGGGCCGGCGCAGCGCGTAGAAGACCGCGCCGACGCTGTAGATCGCACCGCCGACGGCGAGCAGGACCAGCGCGGTCACCCCGCCCTCGTGCAGGATCTGCGGCAGCATCGCCACCGAGACCCAGCCGAGCGCCAGGTAGAGCGGCGCGGACACCCACCGGGGCGCGTGCGGCCAGACCAGCTTCAGCGCCACGCCGGCCAGCGCCCCGCCCCAGACCACGCTGAGCATGATGGTGGCCATCCGGCGGTCCAGCAGTAGCGCGCAGAACGGCGTGTAGGTGCCGGCGATGAACACGAAGATCATCGCGTGGTCCAGCCGGCGCATGATCTGGTAGCCCCGCTCGGACCACACCCGCCGGTGGTAGAGGGCGCTGGTGCCGAAGAGCCCGCAGACGGTGAGGCTGTAGATCAGGCAGCTCACCAGGGGTGTCCAGCCCGGGCGGGTGGCCGCGATCGCGCACAGGACGATGCCGCAGACGAGCGCGACGAAGAACGCGTAGGTGTGCAGCCAGCCGCGCATCCGGGGTTTCCCGATGTCGACCGGCTTGAGCCGGAGCGGTGCGGAGGTGGTCACGGATACAGGTTACGGCACCGTAGGTTACCTGCGGGTAGTGCGTCTGGTCACCGCCGCGTCGCGCGGGCGCGGGCCTGTGGTCGTCGGATCGATCGGGGAGGATGGCGGGATGCGGATCCGACCCGTCGGCCGACACGCCCTCCTGCTCGACTGTGACGACCCCGGCCAGGTGGAGGCGTGGCGCGCCGAGCTGTGGCGCCGCCGCGCCGCCGGTGAGCTGAGCGCCGTCGAGATCGTCCCGGCCGCGGCGACCGTCCTGCTCGACGGCGTACCGGACCCGGCGGCGGTCGCCGCGCGGATCGCCGGGTGGACCGCACAGCCGGTCGCCGGCCAGGCCGCCGTCGAGCAGGTCGAGGTCCCCACCGGGTACGACGGGGAGGACCTGCCCGTCGTCGCCCGGCACTGGGGCGTGACCGTGCCCGAGGTGGTGCGACGGCTGCGGGAGACCCCGTTCCGGGTGGCGTTCTGCGGCTTCGCGCCCGGGTTCGCGTACCTGACCGGGCTGCCGCCGGAGTGGGCGGTGCCCCGGCTGCCCAGCCCGCGTACCCGGGTGCCGGCCGGGTCGGTGGCGCTCGCCGGGCCGTACGCGGGGATCTACCCGACCGCCTCGCCGGGCGGGTGGCTGCTGGTCGGGCGCACCGAGCTGACCCTGTTCGACGTGCACGCCGACCCGCCGGCCCGGCTCACCCCGGGCACCCGGGTCCGACTGGTGAACGTGTGATCGACGTGATCGAGGTACGCCGGGCCGGCCCGCTCACCACCGTCCAGGACCTCGGCCGGCTTGGGTACGCGCATCTCGGCGTACCCCGGTCGGGGGCGCTGGACCCGGCGGCGCTGGCGCTGGCCAACCGCCTGGTGGGGAACCCGGTCTCCGCCGCCGGCCTGGAGATCACCCTGACCGGCTGCGAGCTGCGGCCGACCCGCGCCGTCACGGTCGCGGTGACCGGGGCCGACGCCGACGTCCGGGTGGGCCGGCGACCGGGTGACGTGGGCCGGCCGCTCGCGGTGCCGGCCGGCGCGGTGCTGCGGATCGGGCCGGCCCGCGACGGGCTGCGCAACTGGCTGGCGGTCAGCGGCGGGATCGCGGTCGAACCGGTGCTCGGCAGCCGCGCCACCGACACCCTCTCCGGCCTCGGCCCACCACTGGTACGCGACGGCGACCGCCTTCCGCTCGGCCCGTGGCCCGGGCCGCCGCCACCGGTGGACGTGACCGTCGGCCGGCCCCCGACCGGCGAGCTGCGGCTGACCCTGCGCCCCGGGCCACGGGCCGACTGGTTCACCCCGGAAGCGCTCGACCGGCTGCTCGACACCCCGTACACGGTCAGCCCGGTGGGCGACCGGGTCGGCGCGCGACTGACCGGCGCGCCGCTGCCCCGTGCGGTGGCCGGTGAACTGCCCAGCGAGGGGATCGTGCTCGGCGCGGTGCAGGTGCCGGCCGACGGCCAGCCGCTGGTCTTCCTGGCCGACCACCCCACCACCGGCGGGTACCCCGTCATCGGGGTGGTGGACGACGTGACCGCACTCGCGCAGGCCCGGCCAGGGACTACGGTGAGGTTCCATGGACCTCAACGCTGACCTCGGCGAGGGATTCGGCATCTGGCGGCTCGGCGACGACGACGCGCTGCTGGACCTGGTCACCTCCGCCAACGTCGCCTGCGGCTTCCACGGCGGTGACCCGTCGACCATGCGGCGGGTCTGCGCCGCGGCGGCCGATCGCGGGGTGGCCATCGGCGCCCAGGTCGGCTACCGCGACCTCGCCGGCTTCGGCCGCCGGCGCATCGAGTACGCCTTCACCGAGCTGCGCGACGAGGTCACCTACCAGCTCGGCGCCCTGGACGCGTTCTGCCGGCTGTTCCGCACCCGGGTCCGCTACCTCAAGCCGCACGGCGCGCTCTACCACGCGGCGGCCGTCGACGAGTCGCAGGCCGCCGCCCTGGTCGCCGCCGTCAGCGGGTACGACGACCAGTTGCCGATCCTCTGCGCCCCCGGCTCGAGGCTCGCCCAGCTCGCCGTCGGGGCGGGCCTGCGGGTTATCGCCGAGGGCTTCGCCGACCGGGGCTACCTGCCCAACGGCTCACTGGTGCCCCGCACCGCGCTCGGTGCGTTGGTCACCGACCCGGAGGAGGTGGCCGCCCGGGCCGTACGGATGGCCACCGAGCGCACCGTCGTCGCCGTCGACGGCACCGTCATCCCGTGCGCGGTCGGCTCGATCTGCCTGCACGGTGACACCCCGGGCGCGGTCGCCTCGGCGGCCCTGGTGCGGGCCGCGCTGCTCGACGCGGGCGTCACCCCGAAGCCCTTCGTCTGACGTCCCGGCCCCGTGGTGACCGGATCCCCGCCGCCGAGGCCACGGCCCGGGGCGGGGCGAGCTGAGGGCGCCGACGCTCAGGCGTCCAGGCCGCGCAGCACCAGCGGCAGCCGGGTCGCGCCGCCGTCGACCACCCGCACCGGTACGCCCCAGTCCTGCCGGGTCAGGTGGCAGGCGGCGTGCTCGACGTCCTTGTCGCAGGTGGCCGCCTGGGCGGTCACCTGGAGCACCCCACCGGGCACACCGCCGTCGATCACCAGCCGCCGGGACAGGTCGGTGCTGGTGCCGGCCCCCTCGATCAGCAGCTCCGGCGGGGAGGCGGAGACCACCACCCGGGTCGACGGGCCGTACGTCTCGTCCAGCTTCTGCCCGGGCGCGGGCGTGAAGATCACGTCGAGGGTCAGCTCGCCGGCCGCCACGTCCGTCGGCTTGCGCTCCACCTGGTGCCGGGGGCCGCCCACGGTGCTCGCCCCGGCCGCCGTGAGGGTGCCCGGCGCCAGCCGGGTCAGCCGGTGCGCGGACGACTCGACCACCAGCACGTCACCGTCGGCGGTGAGCACCACGTCGCTCGGCTCGGCCAGGCCGTCGGCCACCGTGGCGACCTGGTCGGTCGCCGGGTCGAAGCGGCGCACCGCGCCGTTGTAGGTGTCGGCGATCAGCACCGAGCCGTCCGGCAGCGCGCACACCCCGAGCGGGTGCTGGAGCAGCGCCCGGTCGGCCGGGCCGTCCACGTGGCCGAAGTCGAAGAGGCCCTGCCCCACGGCGGTGGTCAGCACGCCGTTCTCGACATAGCGGATCGCGCTGGTCTCGCTGTCGGCCACCCAGAGCCGGGTGCCATCGGCCGAGACGGAGAGCCCGGAGGGCTGGGCCATCCACACGTCCGGCAATGGACCGTCCCGCAGCGCCTCCACCGTGGTGCCGGCGTACATGCCGGCGGTGCGGCGGATCGGGTCGAACCACCAGAGCTGGTGGATGCCGGCCATCGCGATGACGACCTTGTCGTCGTACCAGGCCAGGTCCCAGGGGGAGGAGAGGTCGACCGAGAGCGCGTCGTGCGCGTGGTCGTCGACCGAGGAACGCCACTGCCGGCCGGTGCCGGCGACCGTCACCACCTCGCCGGTCGCCAGCCGTACGCCGCGCAGCAGGTGGTTGACGGTGTCCGCGACCACCAGGTCGTAACCGGCCACCTCGGCGACGTGCGCGGGGAGCAGGCAGAGCCCCTGCGGCTCGGCGAAGCTGGCCGCGTCGGCCGGTCCGTCGGCCCGGCCCCGCTCGCCGGAACCAATCCGCCGGACCAGGCTCTCACCGTCGGGGGCCAGCTCGGCCAGGGAGTGCCGGGCCGAGTCCGAGACCAGCAGGTTGCCACCGTCGAGCACCACGGCCTTGCCGGGGAAGCGCAGGGTGGTCTCCGGCTCCGCCGGCGGGACGTACGGGCCGTCGCCCCGGTGCAGGGTGCCCTTCGCCGTGTGGGTGGCGACCAGGTCGTCGACCAGGCGGGTCAGCCCCTCGGCGTGGCCCTCGCCGGCCATGGTGGCCACCACGTACCCCTCGGGGTCGACCACGGCCAGGGTCGGCCAGGCCTTCGCCGCGTACTGGTCCCACATGTCCAGCTCGGGGTCGTCCAGCACCGGGTGGTGCACCCCGTACCGCTCGACGGCGGCGGCCAGCGCGTCCGGGTCCTTCTCGTGCTCGAACTTCGGCGAGTGCACGCCGATCACGACGAGCACGTCGGCGTACTTCTCCTCCAGCGGGCGCAGCTCGTCGAGCACGTGCAGGCAGTTGATGCAGCAGAAGGTCCAGAAGTCCAACAGGACGATCCGGCCGCGCAGGTCGGCGAGCTTCAGCTCCCGCCCACCGGTGTTCAGCCAGCCCCGACCGTGCAGCTCAGGAGCCCGTACGCGTGCGCTCATGACCCCAGTCTGCCGGATGCCGGGTCGCCGACACGGCGTGACCCCGTGCGTGGTCGATCACGCCACAGCGGATACGACGGCGGGGCCACGGATCACCGTGGCCCCGCCGTCGAGACGCGCTACTTGGTGGCCGGCTTGAGGCAGAGCACCCGGTCAGTGCCGCTGCCCGGCAGCACCACGTGCGGCTGGACCGGGTCGGCGCACTTCTCCTTCGCGTCGACCTTGGAGACCACGGTGAACGCGCCCTGCTCGCCGCAGTCCGCCTCGGCCGCCCCGTTGCCGGACTGCTTGATGCAGGAGCCGACGGCCGGGTTGAACGGGGCGGGCTCCTCCTCGCCGCCGATCTTGCCCAGCAGGCTGAGCAGGCCGAGCGGGACGGCCAGGATCAGCACCGCCACGATCAGCACCATGGCCAGCACCCGGCCGTTGCGGACCTTCGGCGCCGGCTGCTCGACCTTCGGCTCCGGGTCCGGCTTGAACGCGTCGAAGCGTCCCTGCTCGGGCTCCGGGTCCTGGTGCCAGGCGCCCGGACCGGGCTGGTTGGCCGGCGGGAAGGGCTGGCCGGCGGGCGGGAACTGCTGACCCGCCGGCGGGAACTGCGGCCCGGCCGGCGGGAACTGCGGCCCGGCCGGCGGGAATGGCGGCCCCGCCTGCGGGAACGGCGCCGTGCCGCCGCCGTGGACCGGGTCGTGGGCCGGGTGGCCGTAACCGGGGACCGCACCGGCGGCCGGACCCCCGGCCGGGCCGGCGCCGAACGGCTCGGCCGGGCGGTCGCCGGGGCCATGCGGGCGCGTCCCGTTCATCGGCCGGTTGTTGCTGGCCGGGTCCGCGAAGGCCGGGATGGCGCCCGGGAACGCCGGCGGCGCGGCGGGCGAGGTGGGCGGCGCGGACGAGGGAGCCTCGGGGCCGAAGCCGGGCTGGCCGGACGCCCGCTCCGGCTCGTCGAAGCGCCGCCGGTCCTGGTCCTCGTACCGCTGCTGGTCCTCGTACCGCTGCTGGCCATCGAAGGACTGCTGGCCGTCGAAGGACCGCTGGCCATCGAAGGACCGCTGGCCGTCGAACGGCTGCTGGTCGGCGAAGCGCGGCGGGGAGTCGTGCTCGGCCTGCTGGCCGTCGTACTCCTCGACCGGCTCGTCCACCGGCTCCGGGCGGGCCGGCCGGCCATACACCCGGGGCTGCGGGGCACCCGTGGCGCCCGGCCGCAGGGCCTGGTCGGTCGGGGGCATCACTCGGCTGGCCAGCGGCACCGACGCGCTCGCCGACGCCCGCCCGGCGGCGGACTCGTCGGCAACCGGCACGGCGGCGCGCCCGGCCCCGTCGGCCTCCGGCGAGGTACGCGGCCCGGGCACCACCGGCCCGGCCGGCGACTGCGGCTCCTCGCCAGGGCCCCAGCCCGACCGTTCCGGCTCGTACGCCGACGGCGCGTCCGCACGCCCGGCCGGCTCGAAGGAGGACTGGTCGGCGGCTCCACCGAACTGGGCCGGCGGGGCGTAGTCGGCCGGCGGCGCGGCGGCCAGGCTGGCGCCCGGCACCCGCTGCTCCTGCGGCGGCAGGGGCACCGCGTTGGCCGGCGAGATGCCGGGCGCCGGCGCCGGCTGGTAGATCGGGGCCTCGTCGGCGCGCTGGGGCTCCCAGGCGTCCCCGGCCGGTCGCTGCGCGGGCGGGGCATCGGCGCGGCCCCAGGCCTCCTCGGCCGCCCACGGCTCGGCGTCCGGCACCGCCGGGCGGTCGGCACCGGCCCGCTGCGGCGGATTGTCGGCGTCCGCTCCCCAGGCCGGCGGGCTGCCCGGGACCGTGACGGACGCGGTCGCCCGGGCGGGCTGCTCCGGGGGCGTCCAGCCGCCCGACTCGGGTCGGTCGTCCTGTCCGGGCACGGCGGCCGCGCCCCAGGAACCGGCACCATGGGCCGACTCCTCCGCGGCGGGCCAGTCGGCGCCCGGTCGCTGCTCCTCGCGGGCCGGCGCGGCACCGCCCCAACCGTCGGCGGCCTGCTGCTCCGCGCGGGCCTCCCAGTGGGCTGGCGCCGGTGCGCCGGCGGCGTCCCACGCCTGCGGCGACCGCTCGTCCGCCTGCGGCACGTTGTTCCACCCGCCGGCGGCGGCGTTGTCCGGGGCGGCGGTGTTCCAGCCACCGGAGCGGGCGGCGTCGTCCTGGCCGCCGGTGTTCCACCCGCCCGAGTGGGCCGGGTCGTCCTGCGGCGGGCGGGCGGCGTTCCAGCCGCCGGAGCGCGCCGGGTCGTCCTCGGTGGACCATCCGCCGGCTGCCGGGGTGTCGTGCTGCGGCACCTGCGCGGCGCCGCCGCGCGCGCCGGTGTCGGGCTGCGCCCACCCGGGCACGGCCTGTTCCGGCTGCTGCGGCGGCACGGGCACCGAGGCGCGGCCGGCGGATCGGGGGGCCTCGTCCGGGGTGGACGCTGCGTTCCACCCACCGGAGCGGACGGCGTCGTCCGGTGGCGGCTGGGTCTCGCCACCCCAGCCGTCGGCCTGCTCCTGGGGCGCGGCTGCGCCGTTCCAGCCGGTGGACTGCTCGTGCTGCTCGGCGCCGACGTGTCGACCGCCCGAAGTGGACGCCTCGTGGGACGCGACTCCGCCGGCGTTCCAGCCGCCGTTGCCAGCAGCGTCCTGGTCCTGGCCGGGCGTGCCGGCGTTCCAGCCGCCGGAGCGGGCGGGGTCGTCCTGGGCCGGGGTGTTCCAGCCGCCGGAATGGGCCGGCTCGTCGTGCTGCGGCGCGGCGGCCCAGCCGTTGGCGGCCTGGTCCTGCTGCCCGGCGTTCCAGCCGCCGGAGGCGGCCGGGTCGGCGGACGCGGGCGAGGCGTCGGTCGGCTGGGGCACCCGGGCGGCGCCACGGGCACCGGAGTCCGGCTGCGCCCACGCCGGGGCGGCCTGCTCGGGCTGCGCCCAGGCGGGCTGTGCCGGCTCGCCCGGCCCGGCGGGCTGGCCGGGTACGGAGGCCGCCGCCCAGGCGGCGGCGGGCTGGTCGGACTGGGCGGCCCAGGCGGGCTGCGGCGCTGCCCACTGGCCGGGCTGTGCCGGCTCGCCCTGCTGCGGCACCTGCGCGGCGCCCCACGCCGGGGGCTGGTCCTGCGCGGCGGCCCAGGCCGGGGCGGCCTGCTCCGGTCGGCCGGCCGGTGGTGGTGGCGCCCAGCCCAGGTCCGGGGCGGCGGGGTTGCCGTAGCCGGTCTCCTGCTGCGTCTGCCGGTCGCCGTACGGCGCCGGTCCACCGGCGCCCGGCGGCACCTGGTCCGGCTCCTGGCCGGGGCGGTGCTGGCCCTCGGACGTCATGGGTGCGCCTCCTCCATCACATGTCGGCCGCCGATGCCGTCCGGGACCGGGCGGCGGGCTCGCCGGTGTCGCCGGCGAATCGGCCGTGCGGGTTCCCCGCACCGTATCCGGTGACCGCGCGGGGCGTCCGGGGAGCACCGGGCCGTCACTCCGCGTCGCCGGGCGGTGGCGATCGGCTCTCATCCGGCTCGATCGGGTCCCGGGTCGGCGGGTGGCGACCGTGCCCCACCGTACCGGGCGTCCGGTCGAGGTGGAATCCCGGTCTTGAGGGCCGGTGTCAAAGCCCATGGCCGGCTGCGGCGGCCCAGACGACGACCGGCTGCGTTGGAGATTGGTCCGGATACAGCACCGGTATCCGGACCTTTCTCCGCCGTGCCGGCTCGCCGCCCGGACTCCGCCTCGGCCCGACCGAGGGCTTTGACACCGGCCCTACCGGCCCGGAAACGCCGATGACCCGCCCGGGTGCCCCGGGCGGGTCATCGATCTGGAGGAGGTGAGGAAAGTCTGTGCCGCGTCAGCTCATGTGGCGCTGGGCGATCGCGAGGATCTCCTCGCGCACTGCGGGCGAGTTGGCGGAACGAAGCGCGTGCTCGATCGCGCGGGCGCGGCGGGTGGCGTCGCGGTGGGTGCGGATGCGCTCGATCATGCTCATGGTCTCTCTCCTCCGACTATTCGGTTGTCAGCCCCTGATGTCTCTATTTAAGCGCAAGACGCCGCCAACTTCCATCGATTATTAGGTGAGCTGAGACACCCGCCTACGATTCGTAGGCCAGGAAGGGCAAATGCCGAAGTTTTCTTCGTGCAATAGCAACGGCCGGTGTGCCGGGCGTTCACCCTGGGCACACCGGCCGTGGCTGGTGTCGTGGACGGTCAGGTCCAGGCGAGCAGCGCCGCCTCGGGGTCGGCCAGGAAGTCCCCGAGGTCGCGGAGGAACTTCGAGCCCAGCTCACCGTCGATGATCCGGTGGTCGAACGACAGGCCCAGCGTGGTGACCTGGCGCGGCTTCACCTTGCCCTTGTGCACCCACGGCATCTCGCGGACCGCGCCGAAGGCCAGGATCGCCGACTCGCCCGGGGGCAGGATCGGCGTACCGGTGTCCACGCCGAAGACCCCCACGTTGGTGATCGTCAGCGTGCCGCCCGACATGTCGGCCGGCGAGGTCTTCCCCGCCTTGGCCGTCTGCACCAGGTCGGTCATCGCGTCCGCCAGCTCGCGCAGCGACAGCCGGCCGGCGTCCTTGATGTTCGGCACGATCAGGCCGCGCTCGGTGGCCGCCGCGATGCCCAGGTTGACGTAGTCCTTGACCACGATCTCGTCGCCGGCCCAGGTCGAGTTGACCATCGGGTGCCGCTTGACCGCCAGCAGCACCGCCTTGGCGACCAGCAGCAGCGGCGAGACCCGCACGTCGCGCCACTCCCGCCGCTCGCGCAGCCGGTCCAGCGCCTTCATCGCCCGGGTCACGTCGACGGTGAGGAACTCCGTCACGTGCGGGGCGGTGAACGCCGAGCGGGACATGTTCTCGGCGGTGAGCTTGCGTACCCCCTTGACCGGGATGCGCTGCTCGCGGTCCGCGCCGAAGCTCGCGGCCGCCGTGGCCGGGGCCGTCACCGGCAACGGCTCGGCCGCCGCCGGGGTCCCGCTCGCCGCCCGCTGTACGTCCTCCCGGGTGATCGAGCCCAGCGGGCCCGAGCCGGTCAGCGTGGCGAGATCGACGCCGAGGTCCTTGGCGAGCTTGCGCACCGGCGGCTTGGCCAGCACCAGCCCGCCGGCCCGCCCGTTGCCGTTCGCGCCCGGCGCCGGCGACACCGGCGCGGCCGGCGTGACCGGAGCGGGCGCCACCGGAGCCGGCGCGGCCTGGACCGGCGCGGCCGAGGCCTGGGCCGGCGCGGCCGAGGCCTGGGCCGGCACCCCACCCTTGCGCGGGCGGCGCTTGGCCGCCGTGGTGCGCGGGCCGTAGCCGACCAGCACGGCGGTCCGCCCACCCGGGGCGGGACCGCCGATCAGGCCCGGCTCGACCGCGCCCTCGGTCGGGGCCACCTCGACCGCGGCCAGCGAGGCCGCCGACGGGGTGGGCAGCGCGGAGGCCGGCGCACCGGTCGTCGACTCCTCGATCGGCCCGGCGCCCGGGTCGGTGTCGATCGCGATGATCGGCGTGCCGACCTCGACCGTGGTGCCCTCCGGGTGGAAGATCCCCTGCACCTGGCCGGCCCACTTCGCCGGGATCTCGACGGCCGCCTTGGCCGTCTCCACCTCGACGATCGGCTGGTTCAGCTCGATGACGTCGCCCACCTTGACCAGCCAGGCGAGGATCTCGCCCTCGGTCAGGCCCTCGCCCAGGTCGGGGAGGTTGAACTCCTTGATCCGTGACATGCCGCTCACCAGCCGAAGGTGCGGTCGACGGCGTCGAGCACCCGGTCGAGGTCGGGCAGGTACTCCTCCTCCACCCGGCTGGCCGGGTAGGGGGTGTCGAAGCCGGTGACGCGCAGCACCGGGGACTCCAGGGAGTAGAAGCACTCCTCGGTGATCCGGGCGGCGATCTCCGAGCCCAGGCCCAGGTTGCCCGGGGCCTCGTGCACGACCACGCAGCGGCCGGTGCGCCTGACCGACTCGTACGCGGCGGTCAGGTCCAGCGGGGAGAGCGTGCGCAGGTCGATGACCTCCAGCTGCCGGCCGTCCTCGGCGGCGGCGGTGGCCGCGTCCAGGCAGGTCCGCACCATCGGGCCGTACGCCAGCACGGTGGCGTCGGTGCCGGCCCGCGCCACTCGGGCGGAGTGCAGCGGGTACGCGTCCGCGAGCGGGGCGTCCAGGTCGACCGGGCCCTTCTCCCAGTAGCGCCGCTTGGGCTCCAGGAAGACGATCGGGTCGTCCGAGGCGATCGCCTGCTGGATCATCGAGTACGCGTCCTGCGGGTTGGCGCAGGTGACGACCTTCAGGCCGGCGGTGTGGGCGAAGTACGCCTCAGGCGACTCGGAGTGGTGCTCGACCGCGCCGATGCCGCCGCCGTAGGGGATCCGGATGACCATCGGGATCCGGACCTTGCCCTGCGAGCGGTAGTGCATCTTCGCCACCTGCGACACGATCTGGTCGTACGCGGGGTAGACGAAGCCGTCGAACTGGATCTCGCAGACCGGGCGGAAGCCGCGGATGGCGAGGCCGACCGCGGTGCCGATGATGCCGGACTCGGCCAGCGGGGTGTCGATCACCCGCTGGTCGCCGAAGTCCTTCTGGAGCCCGTCGGTGATCCGGAAGACGCCGCCGAGCTTGCCGACGTCCTCGCCCATGATGACGACCTTCGGGTCGTTCTCCAGGGCCTTGCGCAGACCGGTGTTGAGGGCCTTGCCGAGGGTGAGCGTCTCCGTGGCCATCAGTGGGCGCTCCCCTCGAACGACTCCATGTACTTGCTGAACTGCGCCCGCTGCTCGTCGAGCTCGGGGGACCCGGTGGGGTAGACGTGGTCGAACATCGACACCGGCTCGGGGTTGGGCATGGCGAGCACCCGCTCGCGCAGGTGCACCGACTCGGTGCGGGCCTGCTCGTCGACCGAGGCGAAGAAGTCCGCGTCGGCGATCTGCTGGTTGGTCAGGAACGCCTTCATCCGGGCGATCGGGTCCTTGGCCTGCCAGGCCTCGACCTCGCTGGCGATCCGGTAGCGGGTCGGGTCGTCGGAGGTGGTGTGCGCCCCCATCCGGTAGGTGTACGCCTCGATCAGGCTGGGGCCCTGGCCGAGCCGGGCGTTGTCCAGCGCGTGCCGGGTCACCGCGTACGAGGCGAGCACGTCGTTGCCGTCCACCCGGACGCCGGGGAAGCCGAAGCCACCCGCGCGCTGGTAGAGCGGGACGCGGGTCTGCCGCTCCAGCGGCTCGGAGATGGCGTACTGGTTGTTCTGGCAGAAGAAGACCAGCGGCGCGTTGAAGACGCTGGCCCAGACGAACGCCTCGTTGACGTCGCCCTGGCTGGTGGCGCCGTCGCCGAAGTAGGCGATCACCGCCTCGCCGTCGTCGGTGCCGGTCTTGCCGTCCATGGCGACACCCATGGCGTACCCGGTCGCGTGCAGGGTCTGCGCCCCGATCACGATCGTGTACATGTTGAACTTGAACTCGTTCGGGTCCCAGCCGCCCTGGTCGACGCCGCGGAACAGGCCGAGCGGCATGATCGGGTCGATGCCCCGGCAGTAGAGGACGCCGTGCTCCCGGTAGGTCGGGAAGGCCATGTCCTGGGTACGCAGCGCGCGCCCCGAACCGACCTGTGCCGCCTCCTGGCCGAGCAGGCTGGCCCAGAGGCCCAGCTCGCCCTGGCGCTGCAGCGCGGTGGCCTCGGCGTCGAGCTTGCGGACCAGCACGAGGTCGCGGTAGAGCCCGCGGTACTCCTCGTCGGTGAAGTCGACGCGGTACTCGGTCCCGTCCGGGCCGATCGCGCTGTCGATCCGCTCACCGGTGGGGGTGAGCAGCTGTACGAGTTCCGGCTCGCCCGCCGCGGCGGTGCGCTTGGACCGGGGTGCGGCCCGCCGGCCGCGGCTGGTGACCCCGGGGTCGCCCTTTGCCATCCGTCTCTCCCTGTCGTGTCTGCGTCGGCGCCGGGGGTGACCCGTCCGCGCAACTCGTACGCCGGCCCGGCCGGTGCCGGGCTGGTTCCTGGCGGCCGCGCCTAGCCCCGGTGAGGGTTGCCGCGCGGCGGTGAGCCGGATTCGGGGAGGAACCCGGTTCGGGAGCCGGCGCCGAACCGCGCCTGCCGCGGGGTGCGCGGAGGCCGGCTGCGTTGCCGTCGTGCCTGAATGATTGCAGAGGAGGTGAGCGGTCCCACAGTATGGCCTCCCCCACCGGTCCCGTTCCGTCGTCTTCGCGACGCATCGACGTATTTGTCCCTTGGAAGATTCACGGCGACGGACATTTTGTGTGTCGACACGCTGTGGTCCCTGGTGAACTGAGCGTCACTGGTCCAAGCTGACCTGGGTGCTGGCAGGGCGTTTCAAGCCGTATGTCCGTTTAGAAAGCCTGCCGTTGCCCGGTTGCTCAAAAATCGACGAGGGAGTTCTGCGGTGTCCGAGTCAGGTGACGGTCCTCCCGCCCCCATGCTCGGCCGGCACCGCTCCGGTGGCGGCTACCGGCGGATGATCGGCGCGCACCGCGCCTCCGGACCGGCCGGTCCCGGCCGCGGCTACCTCTTCACCGTGGCCCTGCTCGCCGGCACGGCGTCCATGCCGATCCTCGCCGCCTTCAGCACCGGCTCCGCCACCGTCGGCAGCAGCGCACTCCCCGACGGGAGCACCCCGTTCCTGCCCACCCCCTCCGCCGGCCCGGTGGTGGTCCCGCTGCCCGCCACCGGCCAGCCCGCGCCGCCGTCCGCCGGGCCCGGGGACCTGCCGGCCGCCGTCCCCGGCGCGGTCAGGTTGATCCCGCTGGGGCCGCCGCTCCCCGCGCTGCCCGCGGCCGCGCCGGCGGCACCGGCCCCGGCCGCTCCCGGCTCGGCCCAGCGCCCGCTGCCGCCGCCCCCGCCCACACGGCCCACCCCGCCCGCACCGGGCCGGACCGCCGCACCGACCCCCGCACCCCGCCCCACGCCGGCCGGCTCGCCGACCCCCGGGCCCACCCCGACCGGGGAGCCGAGCAGCACCTTCTCCGAGCCGCCGCCGGGCCCGACGCCCACCGTCAGCGCGGAGCCCACCACCACCAGCTCGCCCGAGCCCTCGCCCGACCCCGAGCCGTCACCCGAGCCCGAGCCGTCGCCCGACCCCGAGCCGTCGCCCGAGCCGACCGTGACCCCGACAGCCGCGCCGACCGTGGCCCCCACCCGTACCCCGCCGCCGCCCCCGTCGCCGGCCGCCGGGCCGCGCCCCGCCGCCACGGTCACCACCGGCGGCCCGCGTCGGCGTCCGGCCGCCCGCCCGCCGGTCCGACCGCCCTCGCCCACCGCCCGTCCGCCGAAGTTCCCGGCCGCCACCCCGAGCCCGGCCCCGCAGCGCCCGGCGGCACCCGCGCCGACCAGCCACGACGCCCCGACCCGGACGGTACGGTGACGGGCGACGCCAGCTGACCGGGCCGTACGCCCGCCGCCGGCGCAACCGGCCCGCGGCGGGGCCGGACGGGACGGATCGGGGACGGGGAGCTGAACGGGATCGACGGGGGCGGCGACGAGGGTGGACTCCGCCGGGTCGTCGTACCGCCCGGAGCCCTGACCCGGCTGGCCCGGCTGGTGACCGAGGTGACCGCCCCCGCCGTCCTGGTCACCCTGCTGACCGTCGCGGTCGGCTGGCACGGCGCCGGTGGCGCGCACGGGCTGGGCTGGGCGCTGCTCGCCTCGGTCTTCGCCAGCGGCATCCCGTTCGCGTACATCCTCGGCGGGGTGCGGCGTGGTCGCCTGACCGACCACCACGTGGGCGTCCGCGACCAGCGACGCGTACCCCTGCTCTTCGGTCTGGCCTCGGCCGCCGCCGGCCTGGCGCTGCTCGCGGCGCTCGGCGCCCCCCGGTCGGTGCTCGCCCTGATCGCCGCCGGGGTGGTCGGCCTGGTGGTGGCGGTGACCGTCAGCCACTGGTGGAAAATGTCGATCCACACCGCGGTGGCCGCCGGTGCGGTGGTCGTGCTGGCGCTGACCTTCGGCCCCCGGATGCTCGCCGCCGCGCCGCTGCCGGCCCTGGCCGGCTGGTCCCGGGTACGGCTGCGCGACCACACCGTCGCGCAGGTGGTCGTCGGGGGCGTGGTCGGCGGCCTGATCGCCGGCCTGGTCTACGCCGCGCTGCGCTGAGCGCGGCGTGACCGGTCAGGGGGTGTCGTCGCCGAGGCGCTGGCGGTTGGCCTCGATCCAGGCGTCCAGCGCGGCCGGGTCGTCCGGGTCCACCCCGTCCGCCATCAGCTGCGCCACCGCGGCCGTGGCCGGGCTGCGCCGCTCACCTGTGCTGTAGAGCCGGGCGAACTCCGGCACCAGCTCCTCGATCGCCTCGTCGGTCCGGGCGACGGCCTGCTCCGGCAGGCCGCGCCGATGTCCCGCGAACGCCGTCCAGGCGCGCAGCACCCGGGGCAGCATCGCCGCGTCGTCCATGTCCAGCACGGCCCGGCGGTGCACCCAGTCCAGCAGGAACAGCCCCGCCACCGCCGGGCTCCAGCGCAGCGGGTCGGCGTCCGGGAAGCTCGCCGCGTGGTCGAAGAGCAGGCCCAGGCAGAAGTGCAGCGAGGCCAGCTCCGCGTCGCCGTCCAGGGCGTGCAGGCCGGCGCGGGCCGCCTCCGGCGACGCCAGGAAGGTCCGCACCAGCTCGGTGCGCTCCTCCCCGGTGAGCGGCTCGGCGTCCCAGGTCAGCGTGTCCGCCGGCGCGCCGGGCAGCACCGCCAGCCGGGCGCCGACCAGGGCCCGGTCGGTGGCGAGCGAACCCTCGCCGGGCAGGTCACCGAGGTCGTCGGTGACCGTCAGGTGCCGGCTCACCTCGCCGTGCATCCGGGCCGGGTCCTCCTCGCGGAACCAGGTCAGGTCGTCCGTGGCGCACATCTGCCGGACCTGTTCGAGGATCCGCTCGGCGGGACCGCCCACGAAGACGTCCTTGGTGATCCCGATGTTGTGGTCGACGAGCGCCACCAGCGCGTGCTCCGGACCGCCCGTCGCGTCGTCGTAGGCGAAGGTGGCGAGGTAGGAGGTCTGGTCGCCGTACACGTCGCCGTACGACCAGGCGCCGGTGAGGTGCACCCGGCCGAGCTGGCCGGACCAGGCCGGGGCCTGGGTGCCGGGGCGGACCTTCGCGGCGCCCTCCGCGTCCGGCACCAGCGCGGCGAAGACCGACCGGATGGTGGTCGCGGCGGCGGTCCGGCGGCGTGAGGTGGCGGCCAGGAAGCCGGAGACGAACTCCCGTACCGCCCGCTCCCGGTCGGTCTCGGCGATCGCGTAGACGCTGCCCAGCAGGGCGGCGCCGAGCATCTCGGCGTCGAGGGCGGTGTCCAGCCTCGTCACGTCGCGGGCGGCGTGCAGCACCGCGTCGTAGGGGGTCTGTGGCGTGGCCATGGTCCGACCCTACGCCGCGACGGCCGCGGGGACACCCGTGCCGAGGGCGGGCCTCACCGGGCCGCGTCGCGCAGCGCGTCCCTGGCCTGCCCGTACCGGTCTAGGACGGCCCGTACCGGGCTGAGGACGTACGTGTCGCCGACCTCGGCCACCGCGGCGCTGAGGCGCTTCTCGGCCCGTTGCCGGGCCCGCCGGGCCGCCCAGCGGATCACCGGCCGGGTCACCGCGGCCACCAGCAGCCCGGCGAGCAGGCCGCCGAGCAGCAGCAGGGTCGGCAGCGGCACCTCACCCACCCGCGGGTACTCCAGGGCGGGCAGCCCGAGCGCGCGCAGCGCGTAGCCGAGCAGCAGCCAGCCGAGCCCGGCCAGCGCGGCCAGGGTGACCAGCCACTGGACGCCACCGACGAGCCGCCACCAGAGGGGCCGGCGGTCCATGCCCAGGTCGGTGCCGGCGATCGCCCGGTCCAGCGCGTCCGGCAGATCGTCGAGGCGGGACCGGGCGGCGGTGGTGACCGCGTCCGGCCAGGGTGCGGGCAGATGGGCCCCGGACCGGTCGGCGACCGCGCGGATGGCCAGCCCGAGGGCGGACCGCTGGGCGGCGGTCGGGTCGGGCACCGAGGTCGCGGCGACCAGGCTCTCCGCCGGCTGGTCGGCCTTGGCGGCCGGGCCGGGCAGGTGCAGCCGGCGCAGCGGATCCGGTCGCAGCCGACGCCAGCCCCGAACGACCGGCCAGCCGGTCGTGCCGCCGGCCCGGTGCCGGTACGCCCCCTGGACGGCGTCGGCCACCGCCGGCACCCCGGCCGCGCCGGCCAGGGCCCGGTCCAGCGAGCGGACCGCGTCCTCGTCGGGGGCGTCGCGGGGGACGTCCGTGACCACCAGCTCACCCAGCCCCGCCACGACGGCGTCCACGTCGCCGGAGAGCCGGCGCAGGGACGCCTGGCGCTCGGTGACGGCCCGTTCGAGCGCCTCCCGCAGCCCGGTCATGCCGGCCTGGTCGACCGCCGTGGTGGCCAGCAGCGGCACGCCGTCCAGCCCGTCGGCGTCGAGCAGCCGGCGCAGGTCGTCGAGGACCCGGGGCAGCTCGGTCGCGGACAGCCGGTCGGCCTGGTTGAGCACGACCAGGGTCACGTCCCGGTGCCGGTGGAACTCGCGCAGGTAGCTGGTGTGGATCACCCGGTCGGCGTACTTCTGCGGGTCGACCACCCAGACCACCAGGTCGACCAGGCCGAGCAGCCGGTCCACCTCCAGCCGGTGGGACCGCTGCACCGAGTCGAAGTCGGGCAGGTCGAGCAGGACCAGCCCGTGCAGGCCGGTCTCGTCGTCGGCGTCCAGCGCGCTCTCCCGGACGAACCGGTGCCGGGGCAGCACGCCGACCCAGTCGAGCAGCCGGCCGGCCCCGTCGAGCGGGCCCCAGACGCAGGCGTGCGCCACGCCGGTGGTGGGGCGGCGCACGCCGACCGGGGAGAGGTCCAGCCGGGCCAGCGCGTTGAACAGGCTGGACTTGCCGCTGCCGGTGGCGCCGGCGAGCGCCACCACGGTGTGGTCGCGGGAGAGTGCCAGCCGGGTGCCGGCCCGCTCGACCAGGGTGTGCGCGGTGACCAGGCGGGAGTCCGGCACCTGGCCGTCCACGGCGGCCAGGAAGCGGCGTACCGCGTCGAGACGGGCCACCAGGTCGTCGGCGTCCACCCGCTGCTCGCCCCGGAACGCCTCGCGCATCCGGCCGACGATGCCCGTCATCGGCGGTCACCGCCCGGGGCGGGCAGGCCGCGGCCGTCGCCGTCGGCCAGGCCGCTGCGGTGCCGGGCCACTTCGACCCGGGACGCGGCCCGGTGCAGCTCGGCCCCGGCGTCCGCGCCGCGCCGGGCCTCGTCGGTGCGCGTCAGGTAGCGCGCCGCCTCCTCGTCCAGCAGCGCCCGGACCCGGTCCAGCAGGTCGGCCCGGGCCTTGTTGGCGAGGGTACGCACGGCCTGGTCGCCGAAGATCGCCTGGAGCACGGTCTGCGCGGCGACGGTGGTGCCGGCCCCGGTCGCGACCTCCAGGCCGGTCGGGATGAACGCGGTCGAGGCGAAGACGGCGATCATGACGGCGAGGCCGGTGGCGTTGACCGCGTACGCGGCGGTGCGGGCCACGAACCGCCGGTCGCCCCCCTCGGCCTTGACCAGCTCCAGCACCCCGCGCTGCCAGTCCCGGACCAGGCGCTCGGCCCGCTCCGAGAGGTCGTCGGAGGGGTGGGCCAGCCCGGGTTCGAGCAGCGCCGCCCCGGCCGGGTGCGCCTTCCAGGCGGTGTACGCGTGCTCGGCCGCCTCGGAGGAGACCCCGCGCAGCAGGGTGACCAGTTGGGACTCGATGGCGTTGCGCAGCTCGGTGGCGTGCGTGGCGGGGCGTCCGGTCATCGCGGCGACCACCCGGTCGCGCAGCCGGCCGATCCGCGCCTCCAGCGTCCGGAAGAACTCGCCGGTGCCGACGAACTCCTGCCACCGGGCCAGCACCTCGCCGCGGAGGAGTCGGCCGTCCTTGAGCCCCTCCTCCACCGTGCGGTGCGCACCCCGGTACGCGGCCCGGACCCGCTCGTCGAGCGCGTCGGCGGCGGCGACCTGCTCGTCGGCCGCCTCGGCCAGCGCCTCGACGGTCGGGTGCAGCGAGGCGAGCGCGCCGTCCAGCGTCTGCCGGACCACCGCGGCCCGGGCCTCGGCGTCGGCGGCCAGCCGGGAGAACCAGGCGCTCAGCGGCGCGGTGACCTTGTTCGGCAGCAGGCCCTGGCCGTCCACCCACGTCTCGGGCAGGACGAACAGCGGCGCGGCGCCGAGATCCTGCGCGGCGAGCATCTCCGACAGGTGGGCGGCGATCTCGTCGGCGGCCTCCGGAGGCACCCGGTCGAGCACCATGGCGATGGCCGCGCCCCGGGCCCGGGCGCTGCGCAGCAGCTCCCAGGGGACGGCGTCGGCGTACCGGGCGGCGGTGGTGACGAAGAGCCAGAGGTCGGCGGCGGCCAGCAGTTGGCCGGCGAGGGCCCGGTTGGCGTCGACCACCGAGTCGATGTCGGGGGCGTCGAGGAAGGCCAGCCCGGCGGGGAGCGCGGGCGCGGTGACCAGGTGCAGGGAGCGCGGGTCCTCGCTCGGCTGGGTGGTGCGGGTGAGGCCGGGCAGCAGCTCGCCCTGGCGGAACCAGGCGGAGTCGGCCGGGTTGCAGACCAGCACCGGGGAGCGGGTGGTCGGGCGGAGCACCCCGGCGGCGCTCACCCGGGCCTGCACCAGGCTGTTGACCAGGGTCGACTTGCCGGCGCCGGTGGAGCCGCCGACCACCACGAGCAGCGGCGCGTCCAGCCGGGCCAGCCGGGGCAGCAGGTAGTCGTCGAGCTGGTCGGCCAGGGCCGAGGCGGTACGCCGGGCCGGCTCGGCCGACGGCAGGGTCAGCGGGAAGCGGGCGGCGTCGATCGCGGCCCGCAGCCCGGTCAGCGCGGCCGGGAGGCCGTCGGCGGTGGTGCCGGGGGCAGCCTCGGCGGCGTCCGGCGACCCGGTGCGGGCGGCGACGGGGGGCGCGCCGGACCGGGTGGCGGGATCGCCTTTCGTCGTCACCGCTAAAGCGTGCCCGACCGATGCAAGGGAAGACAACCGGACGGTAATAACGGTCGGGTTGCGTCGGGTCGGCTCAACCCCGACTTGCGGATTGCCGGCGGCGTGGCACTATTGAGTCAAGTTCACTCAACTTGTGGTGCGGTCGCTGCGGGCGGCCCGCCAGGCAGGCCCGTGACCTGCCTCAACGTTACGAAGCGAGGAAGCGAAGATGGCACGTGCGGTCGGTATCGACCTCGGCACGACGAACTCCTGCGTCAGCGTTCTCGAGGGCGGTGAGCCCACCGTCATCGCCAACGCTGAGGGCTCGCGGACGACCCCGTCGATCGTCGCGTTCGCCCGCAACGGCGAGGTGCTCGTCGGTGAGGTCGCGAAGCGCCAGGCGGTGACCAACCCCGACCGGACCATCCGGTCGGTCAAGCGGGAGATCGGCACCAACTGGTCCGTCGACATCGACGGCAAGAAGTACACCCCGCAGGAGATCTCGGCGCGGACGCTGATGAAGCTCAAGCGGGACGCCGAGGCGTACCTGGGCGAGCAGATCACCGACGCGGTGATCACCGTCCCCGCCTACTTCAACGACGGTCAGCGCCAGGCCACCAAGGAGGCCGGTGAGATCGCCGGCTTCAACGTGCTGCGGATCGTCAACGAGCCGACCGCGGCCGCCCTGGCGTACGGGCTGGACAAGGGCTCCAAGGAGCAGACCGTCCTGGTCTTCGACCTCGGTGGCGGCACCTTCGACGTGTCGCTGCTGGAGCTGGCCGAGGGCGTCATCGAGGTCAAGTCGACCAGCGGTGACAACCACCTCGGTGGCGACGACTGGGACCAGCGCATCATCGACCACCTGGTGAAGACCTTCCGTGGCGAGCACGGCATCGACCTGGGCCAGGACAAGATGGCCCTGCAGCGGCTCCGTGAGGCGGCCGAGAAGGCCAAGATCGAGCTGTCCGCCGCCACCACCACCAACATCAACCTGCCGTACATCACCGCCGGCTCCGCCGGCCCGCTGCACCTGGACGTGACGCTCAGCCGCGCCGAGTTCCAGCGGATGACGCAGGACCTGCTGGACCGCTGCAAGGGCCCGTTCGAGCAGGCCGTGAAGGACGCCGGGATCAAGATCTCCGACGTCGAGCACGTGATCCTCGTCGGCGGTTCGACCCGGATGCCCGCCGTGACCGACCTGGTCAAGCAGCTCACCGGCCGCGACCCGAACAAGGGCGTCAACCCGGACGAGGTCGTCGCCGTCGGCGCCGCCCTGCAGGCCGGTGTGCTCAAGGGTGAGGTCAAGGACGTCCTGCTGCTCGACGTGACCCCGCTGAGCCTGGGCATCGAGACCAAGGGCGGCATCTTCACCAAGCTGATCGAGCGCAACACCACCATCCCGACCAAGCGCTCCGAGGTCTTCACCACGGCGGACGACAACCAGCCGTCGGTGCTGATCCAGGTGTTCCAGGGTGAGCGGGAGATCGCGGCCTACAACAAGAAGCTCGGCACCTTCGAGCTGACCGGCCTCCCGCCGGCGCCGCGCGGTGTGCCGCAGATCGAGGTCGCCTTCGACATCGACGCCAACGGCATCGTGAACGTCCACGCCAAGGACCTCGGCACCGGCAAGGAACAGAAGATGACGATCACCGGCGGCTCCTCGCTGCCGAAGGACGACATCGAGCGGATGCGCCGGGACGCCGAGGAGCACGCGGAGGAGGACAAGCGCCGTCGCGACGACGCCGAGACCCGCAACGTGGCCGAGGCGCTCCAGTGGCAGACCGAGAAGTTCCTCGCCGAGAGCGGCGACAAGCTGCCCAGCGAGAACCGTGACCAGATCAACGAGGCCCTCGGCGAGCTGCGCGGTGCGCTCGGCGGCCAGGACATCGAGAAGATCAAGGCGGCGCACGAGCGGCTGGCGCAGGTCTCCCAGCAGGCCGGTTCGCTGCTCTACTCGCAGCAGGCCGAGCAGGGTGAGCAGCCGGGCGCGGCCGGCCCGGGCGCGGGTGCCGGTGCCGCCGGCGGTCCGCAGGCCGGTGGCGCTGACGACGTGGTCGACGCGGAGATCGTGGACGAGGACAAGAAGTGACGGTCCGTCCCCGGTCCGGACTCACGGTAGAGAAGACGAGGTAGTCGCATGACGGAGAAGCCACGAGCCGCCGACCCGGGAGCCACCGGGTCGGTGCCGGGTGGCTCCGCGCCCGCCGAGCAGGCCGCCGGCGACGGGCCGCGGGTCGTCATCCGCAACAACCGCAAGATCGGCAAGACCGAGGAGGCGCCCGCCGCCGCCGACGCCGGGTCGGACGTCCCGGCCGAGGGCCTGGTGGAGGAGGCCGAGGTCGTGGTCGACGAGATCGAGGTCGAGACGGTCGAGGGTCCGGCCCCGGCCGGTCCGCCCGTGGTGGACGCCCCCGCGCAGCCGGTCGACGGCGGCGCGGTGGCTGCCCCGCTCGGCGCCGAGCTGGAGGCCCTCCGGGCCGAGCTCGACGAGCGGACCCGGGACCTGCAGCGGGTGTCGGCGGAGTACGCCAACTACCGCAAGCGGGTGGACCGCGACCGCGGTCTGGTCCAGGAGCAGGCGACCGGCTCGGTGCTCGCCGCGCTGCTGCCGATCCTGGACGACCTGGACCGGGCCCGCGAGCACGGCGACCTGGTCGGGCCGTTCGGCACGGTGGCCGAGCAGCTCACCACCGCGCTGGGCAAGTTCGGGCTGACCCCGTTCGGGGAGCAGGGCGACCCGTTCGACCCGACCCGGCACGAGGCGGTCGCGCACCAGACCTCGGCCGACGTGGACGAGCCGACCTGCGTCCAGGTGATGCGTCGGGGCTACCAGCTCGGGGAGCGGCTGCTGCGGCCCGCGCTGGTCGCGGTCGCCGACCCGGAATAGTGCGCAACCATCCGGTCGCCCCGCCCGCCGTACGACGGCGGGTGGGGCGGCCGGGCCACATCAGGCGGAAGGGGGTGGACCGGTGAGTTCCAAGGACTGGATCGAGAAGGACTACTACGCCGCGCTCGGCGTGCAGAAGTCCGCCTCCTCGGACGAGATCAAGAAGGCGTACCGGAAGCTGGCGCGGGAGTCGCACCCGGACCACAACCCGGGCGACCCGAAGGCCGAGGAGCGGTTCAAGACCGTCTCCGAGGCGTACGCGGTGCTCGGCGACGAGGCCAAGCGCCGCGAGTACGACGAGCTGCGATCGCTGTTCGGCTCGGGCGCGTTCCGGCGCGGCGCCCGGGGGGCCGGGCAGCCCGGCGGGGTGCCGTTCGACGTCTCCGACCTCTTCGGCGGCGGTGGCGCCGGTGGCGCCGACACCCGGTTCGGCGGGGGTGGCTTCACCGACCTGTTCAGCTCGATCTTCTCGGGCGGTGGCGGGGCCGGTGGCCCGGCGCGTCCCCGCGGCCCGGCCCGCGGCCGGGACGTGGAGACCGAGGTGGCGCTCGACTTCGACGACGCGGTACGCGGGGTGACCGTCCCGCTGACGCTGCGCGCGCCGGGAGTCTGCGATACCTGCCACGGCGACGGCGCGAAGCCGGGCACCCGGCCGAAGGCCTGCCCGGTCTGCCACGGCGCCGGGGTGACCACCCGCAACCAGGGGTCGTTCAGCTTCTCCGAGCCGTGCCGCACCTGCCAGGGCGTGGGCACCGTCGTCGAGGAGAAGTGCCCGGAGTGCCAGGGCACCGGCGGGGTGACCAAGACCCGCACGCTGAACGTCCGCTTCCCCGCCGGGGTGGCCGACGGCCAGCGGATCAGGCTGGCCGGGCGCGGCGAGCCGGGTGAGCGGGGCGGCCCGGCCGGTGACCTGTTCGTGCAGGTCAAGGTCCGCCCGGACGAGCTGTTCGGGCGTACCGGGGACGATCTCACCCTGACCGTGCCGATCACCTTCGCCGAGGCGGTGCTCGGCACCGACCTGCGGGTCCCCACCCTCGACGGCGCGGTGACCCTGCGGGTGCCGCCGGGTACGCCGTCCGGGCGGGTGCTGCGCGCCCGGGGCAAGGGCGTGGTGCGGCGCGACGGTCGGGCCGGTGACCTGCTGGTCACGCTGGACGTGGTGGTGCCGGCGGTGGTGTCGGACGAGGCGCGGGCGACGCTGGAGTCGTTCGCCGAGCAGACTCCGCCGGCGGCTCGGGAACATCTCGACGCGCGGGTGCGTCGGGTCGGTTGACCGGTGGATCGGGTGCGGAGGTGAGCGGGATGTCGGGCGATTTCGTCGGTTCGGGTGACCCTGCCTACGAGGCCAAGGTGCTGATGATCTCGGTCGCGGCGCGGATGGCGGGAATGCACCCCCAGACCCTGCGCCAGTACGACCGGCTGGGCCTGGTGCAGGCCGGCCGGGCGGCCGGCGGTGGGCGTCGCTACAGCGTCCGCGACGTGGTCCTGCTGCGCGAGGTGCAGCGGCTCAGCCAGGACGACGGCATCAACCTGGCCGGCGTGAAGCGGATCATCGGCCTGGAGCAGCTGTTGGAGCAGGCGCAGCAGCGGGTGGCCCGGCTGGAGGCCGAGCTGGACGCCGCGTACCGGCGGATCGCCGAGCTGGAGTCGCTGGGCGGTTTCCCGCGCGGCGACCTGGTGCCCACCAACCGCACGTCGACGGCGTTGGTCGTCTGGCGTCCCCGCCGTACACCGGACCGCTGAACCTCCGGGCCCGGCCGATGGCCGGGCGCGGCCGTCCCCGCCCCGGTCCGGGTCCCTCGCGCGACCCGGGCGCGGGACCGCTGACCGGCGCCGGGCGTTTCACCGCTGCCAGTTCGCGTTTCTCCGGCGTGGGTCGGACCGGTTGGGTTAGCCTCAGAACCAGGTCCAACCAACTCAATCCGGACTCCGATGGCAGGGGGAGCCATGGCGGAATCGGCGAAGAAGGTTGCCCAGCAGACGGAGGGCCGGCTCGACAAGGTGGCCGAGAACGTTCGGCAGGGGTTCGACCGGGTGACCAAGGGTCACTTCAGCGACGAGATCAAGAACGGCCGGTTCAGCGACCAGGTCGACCACGGCATCGACCAGGGGCGCGTCGAAGCGAGACGCCGAAAGCAGGGTGGATCGGAACGCTGACGATCCGCCGACGTGCGGGCCGGGACCCACGGGGGGTCCCGGCCCGTTCGCCTCGTCGAGGAGAAGTGGGCACGGGCCGGCGTCGCGCCGGCCGCGGGTGTCAGCCGATCCGGCGGTTCTCCCGGACCAGGCCGCCCTCGCACCAGTCGTGGTAGACGAAGAGATCCTGCCGGGCCAGCAGCACCCGGCTGTTGTGCGCCCAGTTGCGCATCAGCTCGTCGCCCTCCCGCTCGGCCTGCTCGACCAGCTTGCGGAAGCGGCGCTTCGGGTGGGCGCGGAAGTTCGTCCGGATGCCGTCCGCCGCGTAGATGTAGAGGCAGTGCAGCGCGAACCGGCGGGCCGGGCAGGCCGGGTCCATCGCCAGGTCGAAGAGGGTGAGCACCAGGTGGTCGCCGGCGACCAGCAGGTCCCAGTCGGGCGGCATCGAGGCCAGCGGCACCGAGTCCGGGTGGTAGGCCCACGCCCGCAACTCCGTCGGCGACGGGTCGACGGGGTTGGCAAAGCCGTGAAACGTCGGATCCTGCACGCTCACCGGCAACCTTCCGCTTACGCCCGCGGGGCGCACCCGGCCACCCGCGGACCCCTGGCTCGTTGGGGCAGAACGGTAACCGTCGCCGGCGGGCTGGCGGAAGAGCTTGTCGGGAGCAATTCGACAACGGGCGGACCGGCCGGGTCAGCCGTACGGCCGACCCGGCCGGGGCACGCTCAGTCGGTGGTCGGCACCGGTTCGGGCCGGCGGATCGTGGCCCGCCGCCGCAGCCAGACCTTGAACCAGCCCATGTCGGGCAGCCGCGCCAGCATCGGCCCGGTCACCACCGTGATCAGCACGTATGCCGTGGCGAGCGCCGCCAGCCTGGGCTCGACGGTGCCGGCGGCGACGGCCAGTCCGGCGATGACGATGGAAAACTCACCGCGCGGCATCAGCGCGAAGCCGGCCCGCCAGCGACCGGGCTCGGCGATGCCCGCCCGGCGGGCCGCCAGGTAGCCGGTGAGCAGCTTCGTCCCCATGGTCACCACGGCCAGGGCGAGCGCCGGCAGCAGCACCGGCGGCATGTCCCGGGGGTCGGTGACCAGGCCGAAGAAGACGAAGAAGACCGCCGCGAAGAGGTCCCGCAGCGGGGAGAGCAGCTGGGTCGCGTGGTGCGCCACCGGCCCGGAGAGCGCGATGCCGACCAGGAACGCGCCCACCGCCGCCGACACCTGGAGCTTGGCCGCGGCGCCGGCGACCAGCAGGGTCAGCCCGAGGACGCCGAGCAGCAGCGCCTCCGGGTCCTTGGCGGACAGCGCCGAGGAGATGAGGTGGCCGTACCGGATGGCCACCACCAGGACGACGACCACGGTGAGCACCGCGATGCCGAGGGCGATGCCGCCCTTGACCAGCCCGACGCCGGCCAGCAGCGCGGTGACCAGCGGCAGGTAGAGCGCCATGGCCAGGTCCTCGATGACCAGCACGGAGAGGATCACCGGGGTCTCCCGGTTACCGACCCGGCCCAGGTCGCCGAGGACCTTGGCGATCACGCCGGAGGACGAGATCCAGGTGATGCCGCCGAGCACCACGGCGGCCACCCAGCCCCAGCCGAGCAGCAGCGCGAACGCGAAGCCGGGCAGCGCGTTGAGCAACGCGTCGATCAGCCCGGCCGGCGCGGCGGAGCGCAGGTTGCCGACCAGTTCGTTGGCGCTGTACTCCAGGCCGAGCATGACCAGCAGCAGGATGACGCCGATCTCCGCGCCGACGGCGAAGAACTCCTCGCTGGCGTTGAGCGGCAGCAGGCCGCCGTGGCCGAAGCCCAGGCCGGCGAGGAGGTAGAGGGGGATCGGGGAGACCCCGAACCGCCGGCTGAGCCGGCCCAGGAGTCCGAGGAGCAGCAGCAGCGCGCCGACCTCGACGAGCAGTGTGGTGGTTTCGTGCATCCGCCTCAGCCGTCCGGGTCACTGTCGGCGAGGATGGCGGTCACTCCGTCGAGACCCTGGCGGGTACCGACCACGACCACCACGTCACCGGCCGCGAAGCGGAAGGTGGGATCGGGCGAGACGTTCACCTCGCCCTGGCGGAGCACCGCCACGATCGAGGCGCCGGTGCGGGTGCGTGCCTTGGTGTCGCCCAGCCGCTTGTTGACGTACTTCGAGCCCGCCGGGATGGCGATCTGCTCGGTGAGCAGCCCGGCCGCCTGCTCGCGCAGGCCGGAGAGCTGGCCGAGCATCAGCGACGCGCCGAGGATGTCGGCGAGCGCCTCCGCCTCGTCGTCGGTGAGCGGGATGTCCGCCTGGCAGGCGTCCGGATCGTCCGGGTCGTACAGGACGAGGTCACGGCGGCCGTTGCGGTGGGAGACGACTCCCAGCCGGCGACCGGATTCCGTGACCAGGTCGTGACGCACGCCGATTCCCGGTAGGGCAGTCTGTTCGACACGTACTCGCACCCGGGCAAGGCTACCCTGCCGAGGAGGCGCCCATGATCGATCGAGGGCTCCGCCCGGTGGTCGCCCTGCTGGCCGTCCCGGCGCTGGTGGCGTGCTCGGCGATCGGGGACATCCGCCGCGATCCGCCGTCCCGGTCCGCCGCGCCGTTGCCGACGGTCGCGCCCGTGCCGTCACCGCCGCCGTCCGCCGGCTTCGATGAGGTACGCGCCGGCCGGGTCGCCGTCGCCCAGCGGTACGACGACCCGTTCGTGGAGTTCTCCGACGCCGCGCACGGCTGGGCGCTCTTCGCCAGCTGCGACGGCCGCCCGCCGGACCGGAACTGCCCGGCGCTGCTCTTCTCCACGCTGGACGGTGGCCGCTCCTGGCTGACGGTGCGCCACCCGCGCCCGGTGGCCGACAACCAGCAGCTCTACACCGCGCCGGGACTGGTGACGCTGCTGGCCGAGCCGCACGGCTGGTACACCTCGACTGACGGCGGTGCGAGCTTCGTGCGGACCGACGGGGAGCCGCCCGCCTGGCGGGCCGCGCAGGGGCGGTTCCAGGTGATCGAGGCGACCGGTCGGGTGGGCGAGTGGGACGGCGCGGCGCTGCGCCCACTGACCGTCCAGCCGCCCGTGCCGGGTCTGAACACCGTCGCGTCCTCCGCCGACCTGCTGGTGGCGGCGGGGGTGGGCGACGAGGGCGCGTACGCGGCGGTCTCCACGGACCGGGGTCGGAGGTGGCAGCGGACCCCGGTGCCGGCGCCCGCCGGCACGGTTGCCGTCCTGCGGGCGGAGGTCGCCCCGGACAGTCAGGTCTGGCTGGTGGGTGAGCGCCCGGACCGGATGGACTTCCCGGCGCTCTGGCGGTGGCAGGGGCGGTGGGAGTCCGTCCCGGCGCAGTCCTACCCCTCCCGGATCGTGTCGGTCGCCCCGGTCGGCGCCGGCCGGGTCGCGGTGACCGGCCCGTACGGCGCCGGCGCGGTGATCGACGGCCGGTACACCCCGGTCGCCTGGCCGGTCGGCCCGGAGCACTACCTGACCACCCTCGGCGACGGCACCGCCTTCGCCCGTGGGTCGACGGACGTGGTGCTGGGCACCGGAGTCGGCACGGACCGGCGGTGGGTGCGGGTGACCGTCGAGGGCGACTGACGGGCGAGCGTTCCGCACCGGGTGGCCCGGCGAGCGGACGACGCGGCCTGGCCGGGGATCCCGACCGGGCGCACGCCTGCCGCCGGCTCAGCGGAGCGCGGCGAAGAACTCCCGGAGGTCGGCGACCAGCACGTCGGTCGCCTCGTGCGCGGCGTAGTGCCCGCCCACGTCGCCGCGCCCCGCCACGTCGGCCTGGTACGCCGTCCAGCGCACGATGTTCCCGTGGTCCCGCTCGGCGAAGCGGCGGATCGACTGGAAGTCGCCCGGGAACATCGCCAGCCCGGTCGGGGTGGTCGTCGGCCCGGTCGGGTGCTCGGTGGTGTGCGCGTCCTCCCAGTAGAACCGCATCGACGAGGCCGCCGTGCCGGTGAACCAGTAGATCGCCACGTTGGCGAGCACGAAGTCGGGGTCCAGGCTCCGGTCGAAGAGCTGACCGTTCCAGGCGAGCAGGCCGACCGGCGAATCGGCCAGCGCGAACGCCAGGGTCTGCGGCTGCTGGCTCTGCACCTGGTTGAAGGAGAACTTGTTCTCGAAGAACCACGTCAGGTGCGCGAGCGCCGCCTGGTCGGCCTCGGAGAGCCCCTGGAACTCGCTCGGGTCCCCGGAGGGGAACGAGAAGAGCTGGGTGACGTGGACGCCGAGCACGTGCTCGGGTTCGATGCGACCGATCTCCGGCGAGATCATCGAGCCGGCGTCGTTGCCGGCCGCGCCGTAGCGGTCGTAGCCGAGCCGGGCCATCAGCTCCGCCCACGCCCGCGCGGTGCGGTACCGGTTCCAGCCGGCGCTACGGGTCGGCCCGGAGAAGCCGAAGCCTGGCAGCGACGGGATGACCAGATGGAACGCCGGCGCCGTGGGGTCGGTGGGCTCGGTGAGCGGGCCGATCACGTCCAGGTACTCCACCACCGAGCCCGGCCAGCCGTGGGTGAGCACGAGCGGGGTGGCGTCGGTGCGGGACGACCGGACGTGCAGGAAGTGGATGTCCTCGCCGTCGATCGCGGTGACGAACTGCGGGTGGGCGTTCAGCCGCGCCTCCACGGCCCGCCAGTCGAACTTCTCCAGCCAGTACGTCACCAGCTCGCGGACCCGGTCGGTGGTCGTGCCGTACGCGTCGCCGACGCCCGGGAGCTCCCCTGGCCAGACAGCCCGGCGGAGCCGGCCGGCGAGGTCGTCGAGGGCGGTCTGCGGGATGTCGACGCGGAACGGGCGGATGGCGGAGTCGGACATGCGCTGCTCCTCAGAACGGAATGTTTCGTTCCGTTCAACCATAGCAGAGCGGAATGATCCGTTCCACTGTTATCCTCGGGTCATGCCGAACCCGACCGACACCCCGCCGCTCGCCGGGAGGCGCGCACAGGCGGCGCGCAACGACGCGGTGATCCTGGCGGCTGCCCGCGCGGTCTTCCTCGCCGACCCGAAGGCCCCGATCGCCGCAGTCGCGGAGCGCGCCGGCGTGGGGATCAGCGCCCTCTACCGGCGGTACGCCGGCAAGGAGGACCTGCTGCGCAAGCTCTGCCACGACGGCCTGCGGCGGTTCATCGAGGCGGCCGAGGAGGCGACCGGCGACCCGGACGACTGGCACGCCTTCGCCGGCTTCCTGGAGCGCGTCGTCGATGCCGACGTGCACTCGCTGACCGTGCACCTGGCCGGTACCTTCACCCCGACGCCCGAGATGGGTCGGGACGCGGCGCGGGCCAACGAGCTCACCGCGACGCTGGTGGAGCGGGCGCGGGGTGCCGGGCGGCTCCGGCCCGACGTGGTGGTGCAGGACGTCGGGCTGCTGCTGGAGGGGTGCGCGGCGATCCGCGTACCCGATCCGGAGCGGACCCGGCAGCTGCGCCGGCGGCAGCTCGCGCTGCTGCTGGCCGGCCTCGCCGTCACCGATCCCCCGCTGCCGGGGCCGCCGCCCGCCGCCGGGGAGTTCGACTGGCGGTGGCGGCGACCCGAGTGACCCGGGTCACACAGCTGGAGTTGAGCGGAATAGGCTCAACTCTGGTTTCGTCCTTACTGGTGGACACGCCGATCCAGGGGAGCCCATGAACACGGAACGCCTCACCACCAAGAGCCGCGAGACCATCACCGGTGCCGTCGCGCTGGCGAACCAGCGCGGTCACGCCACCGTGGAGCCCTGGCACCTGCTGCTGGCCCTGCTGGACACCGACGGCTCGACCGCCGCCGGCCTGCTGCGCGCTGTCGGGGCCGACCCCGCCGAACTGCGCCGGGTCGCCCAGCGCTCGGTCGACGCGCTGCCCGCCGCCCGGGGCTCCAGCATCGCCGAGCCCACCCTGGCCCGCGAGTTCGTCAACGCCATCGGCGCCGCCGAGCAGATCGCCCGGCCGCTCGGCGACGAGTACACCTCGACCGAGCACCTGCTCGCCGGCCTGGCCCGGGTCGGTGGCGCGGTCTCCGGCGCGCTGAAGGGCGTCGGGGCCACCGAGGAGAACCTGGTGGCCGCCTTCCCGACCGTCCGGGGCGGCGACCGTCGGGTCACCACCGCCGACCCCGAGCAGACCTACCAGGCCCTCGCCAAGTACGGCGTCGACCTGACCGCCAGCGCCCGGGACGGCAAGATCGACCCGGTGATCGGCCGGGACTCGGAGATCCGCCGGGTGATCCAGGTGCTGTCCCGCCGGACCAAGAACAACCCGGTGCTCATCGGCGAGCCGGGCGTCGGCAAGACGGCGATCGTCGAGGGGCTGGCCCAGCGGATCGTCGCCGGCGACGTGCCGGAGTCGCTGCGCGACAAGAAGCTGGTCTCGCTCGACCTCGGCGCGATGGTCGCCGGCGCGCAGTACCGGGGCCAGTTCGAGGAGCGGCTGAAGTCCGTCCTCGAGGAGATCAAGAACTCGAACGGCCAGGTCATCACCTTCCTCGACGAGCTGCACACCGTCGTCGGCGCCGGCAAGGGCGAGGGCTCGATGGACGCCGGCAACATGCTCAAGCCGATGCTGGCCCGTGGCGAGCTGCGGATGGTCGGCGCGACCACGCTGGACGAGTACCGCGAGCACATCGAGAAGGACCCGGCGCTGGAGCGCCGCTTCCAGCCGGTGCTGGTCGGCGAGCCGACCATCGAGGACACCATCGGCATCCTGCGCGGCCTCAAGGAGCGCTACGAGGTGCACCATGGCGTACGGATCACCGACGCCGCGCTGGTCGCCGCCGCCGCCCTCTCCGACCGCTACATCACCGACCGGTTCCTGCCGGACAAGGCGATCGACCTGGTCGACGAGTCGGCCTCCCGGCTCCGCATGGAGATCGACTCCCGCCCGGTGGAGGTCGACGAGATCGAGCGGGCCGTACGCCGGCTGGAGATCGAGGAGATGGCGCTGGCCAAGGAGCCCGACGCCGCCTCCGCCGAGCGGCTGGAGCGGCTGCGCAAGGAGTTGGCCGACAAGCGCGAGCAGCTCACCGCGCTGTCCGAGCGCTGGCAGACGGAGAAGAGCCACATCACCAAGCTGTCCACCGCCAAGGAGGAGCTGGAGCGGCTCGGCGGCGAGGCCGAGCGGGCCGAACGCGACGGTGAGCTGGAACGCGCCGCCGAGCTGCGCTACGGCCGTATCCCGGCGCTCAAGACCGAGCTGAAGCAGGCCGAGGAGGAGCTGGCCCGGCTCCAGGCCGACGGCGCCATGCTCAAGGAGGAGGTCGGCGCGGACGACATCGCCGCGGTGGTCGCCTCCTGGACCGGCATCCCCGCCGGCCGGCTGCTGGAGGGGGAGACCGCCAAGCTGCTCCGGATGGAGGAGTCGCTGGCCTCCCGGGTGGTCGGCCAGGCCGAGGCGGTGGGCGCGGTCTCCGACGCTGTCCGCCGGGCCCGGGCCGGCGTCGCCGACCCGGACCGCCCGACCGGCAGCTTCCTCTTCCTCGGCCCGACCGGTGTCGGCAAGACCGAGCTGGCCAAGGCGCTCGCCGAGTTCCTCTTCGACGACGAGCGGGCCATGGTCCGCATCGACATGAGCGAGTACGGCGAGAAGCACTCCGTCGCCCGCCTGGTCGGCGCCCCGCCCGGGTACATCGGCTACGAGGAGGGCGGCCAGCTCACCGAGGCGGTGCGCCGCCGGCCGTACTCGGTGATCCTGCTCGACGAGGTGGAGAAGGCCCACCCGGACGTGTTCGACATCCTGCTCCAGGTGCTCGACGACGGCCGGCTCACCGACGGCCAGGGCCGCACGGTGGACTTCCGCAACGCGATCCTGATTCTCACCTCCAACCTCGGGTCGTCGGTGATCAGCGACCTGACGCTGGCCGAGGAGCAGCGCCGCGAGGGGGTCCTCGCCGTGGTCCGCTCGCACTTCAAGCCGGAGTTCCTCAACCGCCTCGACGACATCGTGGTCTTCGCCGCGCTGCGCGGCGACGACCTGCGCTCCATCGTCGACATCCAGCTGAACCGGATGCGAAAGCGTCTCGCCGACCGTCGGTTGGCACTGGACATCACCGACGCCGCCCGTGGGTGGCTCGCCGAGCACGGCTACGACCCGATCTACGGCGCGCGCCCGCTGCGCCGCCTGGTCCAGACCGCCATCGGCGACCAGTTGGCCCGGGCCCTGCTTGCCGGGCAGATCCGCGACGGCGACACCGTCCGGGTCCACCTCGCCGACACCAAGGACGCCCTCACGGTCGCCCCGGCCTGACCCACCCCGCACCCCGGACGACGGGCCCGCCTCCCGGCGGGCCCGTCCCCGCGTCCGACCAGCCCCGCACCCGACCGGCCCCGCACCCGACCGGCCCCGCACCCGCCCCCGGTGATCAAGAGGTTTGCGTCGGCGTCACCGCTCCTGCTGACGCAAACCTCTTGATCAGGAGGGTGGGGGTTGGCGGGATGGGGAAAGGATGGGGGCATGTTCGGGATCGGGAAGAGCAGGGACCGGGAGCTGGACGCGGCCGTCAAGGAGCTCGCCGGGGCGGACACGCTCGCCTTCGGCGGGGTGGGCATCGCGGGCACGCTGCTGCCGGTGACGGAGGCGTACCGGCGGGTCGAGGAGGCCCTCCACGTGCACCCGGACGAGGCGCGGGACAAGGTCGACTGGCTGCTCCGGCACGGCTCGCCCGCCGGGAAGGCGTACGCGGCGACCCTGCTGGAGCGGGTCGACCCGGCGGCGGCCCGGGACGCCTGGGCGTCGCTGCGCGACGACAAGGGCGAGTTCACCACCTTCACCGGCTGCGTGATGGGCAACGCCAGCCTGCCCGGGTACGCCACCGAAAGGCTGGCCGGACGGTAGGCCGGAGTCCGGCCGAACGGGGCTGCGGCGCCCGGTCGACGCCCCGTAGCTTCCCCGCATGACTCAGGACGCCGGCGCGCCGGGCAGCTGACCTGGGCGGCGGGGAGCCCACCTCCACACCGGACGCTGAGTGACTGGCCGCTCACTCAAGATGGACGTGTTTCCCCAGGTGCGCGGGGTTGTTACCGTCTCCGCCGACGCGTGGGGAGGCGGTCGGGGTGGACGGTTCGGTGGCGTACCTGGTGGCGACGGTGGGGTGTCTGGTCGGGGTCGCCGGGGTGGTGATCGCCGTGATCGCCCTCGCCCGGCAGCGGAAGAGGACCCGGCCGGCGGCACCGGGCGACCCGTTCCGGGACACCGACGCGGACGCGCTCCGCGGTGACCCGCGCAAGCTCAAGCCCGGCGACATCGTCGAGATCCGGCAGGTGTCGTACGCGATCCGTGGTTCGGTGCACCTGGTCGAGGGCGCCTGGAGCTGGGCCGAGCACCTGTTGGACGACGCCGGTGGGGCCAAGCGCTGGCTCTCCGTCGAGGAGGACCCGGACGTGGAACTGGTGCTCTGGAACGCCGAACCGGGCGCCACCGTCACGCCGGGCGCGCCCACGCTGGACTTCGCCGGCCGCCGCTACTCGTGGGAGGAGTCCGGGCAGGCCCGCTACTCGGCCACCGGCACCACCGGCCTCGACCCGACCGGCACCGTCCGCTACCACGACTACCGGGCGCAGGGCGGGGCCCGGCTGGCCTTCGAGGCGTACGGGGAGGCCGGCTGGGAGGTGGCCCTCGGTGAGCCGCTGCACCGCTCCGAGGTGATGGTCTACCCGCAGGCCGGCCCGGACAAGGTGGCTTGAGCGTGCTGGTCCGCATCGACACCCCGTACGTCGACACCAGCGCCGCCGACCTCGGCCTGGCCCTCGGCGACCCCGAGCTGCCGGCCCTGGCCGTCCGCGAGGTCGACCTGCCCGGCGGCGTCCGGCTGCGGCTGCGCCTGCTCGGCGCCTCCCACCAGGTCGTCCTGCCCACCCCGACCGGTGGGCTCACCGAGACGGTGGCCTGCCTGCCGGGTCGGCCACCGCACCTGCCCGGCACGCTGCACGACGAACCGAACGGCTACCGGTTCACCGCCACGGTGCTCCGGCCGCCCGCCGGTGAACTGCGCGCCCGCGTCGCCGCGCTCCGCGCCGAACTGACCGACGACCCGTACGCGCTGGTCGGGGTCTTCCCCGGTGACCCGGACGCGGTCACCGCGCTGGCCGTGCGGCCCGATCCGCCGGACGGGTCGGTCGGCTGGCGCACCTGGCACGCGTATCCCCAGACCAACGAGCTGGTCCTGACCGAGACGGTGGTGGCACTGCGATGACGTACCGACGCTGGTTCGTGGTGGGGGTGGCGTTCGCCGTCATCGGCGCCCTGGTCGCCGCCTTCGCGATCTTCTACGGCAACTTCTCGCCCCGCGGTTACGTCGAGGACCGGTACACCCGGGCGACCAGTCGGGACGTCGGCGGCGAGGCGATCGCGTACACCTCGAACAAGACCCCGAGCCAGGTGGCGCAGGACGTGACGAACGCCTGGCAGCCGGCCGACCAGTACGTCGACGGCAGCGGCGTCTACCTGCGCTACGACGACGACTCGGTGGTGATCCTGCCGATCGCCACCGGCTCGGTGATCCTCCTCGAAAGCCTCCGCACCGCCTACCCGCGCTACCACTCCACGGTGGGCAACCACTGGGGCTGGGGCCGGGGCAGCACCGTCCGGGGCGGCGGCCCCGGCAGCGGCAAGTAGCCCGACCCGAACGACACCCCTGGAGTCCCCTGTGCAGACCCTGGTCACCGATCTGCTGGTCACGCTCGCCTACGGCGTGGTCGGCGTCGTCCTGATGGCCGTCGGCTACGTCCTGGTCGACGTGGCCACCCCCGGCAAGCTCCACGAGCTGATCTGGACCGAGCGCAACCGCAACGCCGCGCTGCTGCTCGCCTCGAACCTCGCCGGCGTGGGCGTCATCGTGGTCGCCGCGATCGCCGCCAGCGCCGACGACTTCGTCCTCGGCCTGGTCGGCGCCGCCGCGTACGGAATCCTGGGCCTGGTCATCATGGCCGCGGCGTTCCTGCTGCTCGACGCGGCGACCCCGGGCCGGCTCGGCGAGATCCTGGTCGACCCGGAGCCGCACCCCGCGGTCTGGGTCTCCGCCGTCGTCCACCTCGCCACCGGCGCGATCATCGCCGCCGCGATCAGCTGATGACCGCCGCGAAGCGGCCAGGCGCCGCCGGGCGCTCGGCGACCACCGGCGCGAAGAGCCCAGCGAAGAGCGCGGAGATTCCGGTGTGGAAGCAGGCCCTGATCTGGGCGGGCCTGCTGGGCACTGTCGCCGCCTGCACCGTCGGGGCGATCGTCAACGGCGACGACGGGTCCGACACCGTGCCGCCGCCGACCGCCCAGGAGCGCGGCGACACCGTGCCGATCCTCCAGCGGTCCACGGCCAGCCAGGGCGTCTGCTACGGCTGGGAGCTGAAGGACTACTTCGGCTACGGCGACCCGGTCAGCGTCGGCTCCAACCTCGGCGACGGGGTGGCGGTCGAGGACAACCCGGCCTGCCCGCGCTGGCTGCAGGTCAGCGTCCGGATCTACTACCCGTCGGAGAGCAGCGAGAGCGACGACAACGCCTACGTCGACGTCAACGGATCCAGCGGCTTCTCCGCGGCGGAACTGCTGCGCATCGCGAACGGCCTGGGGCGGCTCGGGGTCACCGAGAAGGTCTTCATCGACGATCCGGGCTGGGCCGTCACCCGGGCCGCCGTGATGCTGCCGCTGCTCGCCGTGGAGGCGGGGGCGGTCGAGCCGGCCGCCACGCCGGCCCCGGCCGCGGCGGAACCGTCGCCGCTGCCCGAACCCGGCAGCGACCTGTGGCGGGACCGCTGGGGCTACCTGCTCGCCGCCGGTGGCCTGCTGCTGGTCACCGGCCTGCTGGTCACCGTCGGAGTCGTGCAGCGCCGCCGGCAGCGCCGGGGAGGCGGGCCCGCGAAGCGCCCCGGGGCGGAGACGGCGGCGACGCGTACCCCGGAGCGGGCGTGACCACCGACGCGCCGGCCGCCCCAGCGCGCTGGCGGGCGGCCCGGGCGGGGGTCCTGCTCGCGGTCTTCGTCTGCGCGGCCTGCGGCCTGGTCTACGAGCTGGCCCTGGTCGCGCTCGGCAGCTACCTGATCGGCGACGCGGTCGGGCAGGCGTCGATCGTGCTCGGCGTGATGGTATTCGCGATGGGCGTCGGCGCGCTCGCCGCGAAGCCGTTGCAGTCCCGGGCCGCCGCCGCGTTCGCCGTGGTCGAGCTGACCCTGGCGCTGCTCGGCGGGCTCTCGGTGCTCGGCCTCTACGCCGCCTTCGCCTGGCTGGACCTCTACGGCCCGGCGCTGGTCGGCACCGCGTTCGTGCTCGGCCTGCTGATCGGCGCGGAGATCCCGCTGCTGATGGTCATGCTGCAACGCATCCGCGAGCAGTCCGCCGGCAGCGCCGTGGCCGACCTGTTCGCCGCCGACTACGTCGGGGCGCTGCTCGGCGGGCTGGCCTTCCCGTTCCTGCTGATACCGGTCTTCGGCCAGCTCAAGGGCGCGCTGGTGGTCGGCGCCGTGAACGCGGTGGCCGGCCTCGCGCTGGTCTGCACGGTGTTCCGGGCGGAGCTGAGCCGCCGGGCGCGGGTCGCGCTCGCCGCCGGCTCCGTCGTGGTCGCCCTCTGCCTTGGGTACGCCTGGATCACCGCCGCCGACTTCGAGCTGACCGCCCGGCAGCAGCTCTACCGGGATCCGGTGGTGCACGCCGAGCGCAGCCGCTACCAGGAGATCGTGCTCACCCGGTCGGTGCGGGAGGTCGGGCACGCCGACGCCGACCTGCGCCTCTACCTCAACGGCGACCTGCAGTTCAGCTCGGTCGACGAGTACCGCTACCACGAGGCACTGGTGCATCCCGCCATGCGCGGCCCGCGCGGCGAGGTGCTGGTGCTCGGGGCCGGCGACGGGCTCGCCGTCCGGGAGATCCTGCGCTACCCGGACGTCCGCCGGGTGACCGTGGTCGACCTGGACCCGGCGGTGGTGGCGCTGGCCCGCGCCGAGCCGCAGCTGCGCCGGCTCAACGGTGACGCGTTCACCGACCCCCGGGTGCGGGTGGTCAACACCGACGCGTTCGGCTGGCTGCGTACCGCCACGGAACGGTTCGACGTGGTGGTGGCCGACCTGCCCGACCCGGACGAGACCGCCACCGCGAAGCTCTACACCGTCGAGTTCTACGCGCTGATCCGGTCGGCGCTCGCCGACGGTGGGCGGCTGGTGGTGCAGTCCGGGTCGCCGTACTTCGCGCCCCGGTCGTACTGGTCGATCGAGGCGTCGGTACGCGAGGCCGGCTTCGCCACCGTGCCGTACCACGTGGACGTGCCCTCCTTCGGCGACTGGGGTTTCCTGCTCGCCACCGCCGGGGTGACACCGCCCGCGCTGGAGTTGCCGGCGGACCCGCCGCCGCTGCGTTTCCTGGACCCGTCGGTGCTGCGGGGGGCGGCCGCCTTCCCCGCCGACCGGGCCCGACTGGACGTCCCCGCGTCCACGTTGCTCCAGCCCAGGGTGCTGGAGTACGCCCGCGCGGAGTGGCGCGGCTACTGACCCCGTCGCCGGCCGCCGGCTATTTGGTGCGCGCGTGGCCGGGCCGGAGTGGATACGGTGTGGGCGCGATCTAGGGGAAGGAAAATCGTGGTCGATTCCCAGCACACACCGGCCCGCGTCCGGCCGGCCGTGGTGACGATTTCCAGCTATCTGCTGATTCTGTTCGCGCTCATCCAGGTGATCAACCTGATCATCGCGCTCACCACCATCGGCACCATCCGCGAGGTGATGGACGAGGCCTACCGCGGCACCTCCGCCAACGGGGTGCAGGGGGTGGCGGACTTCGCCGTCGCGTTCAGCCTGGGTGGCGCCATCGTGGGGCTGCTGCTGGCCATCGTGCTCGCCGTGCTCGGCCTGTTCAACAACCGGGGCGTGAACGGCACCCGGATCACCACCTGGGTGCTCGGCGGCCTGATGTTCTGCTGCTGCGGGCTCGGCACGGCCAGCAACGCCGCCGGTGGCCTCACCGCCGGCGGCGGCGCGCCGACCGACGGTGACGTCCCGAGCGCGGAGGAGGTGCAGCGCCGGCTGCAGGAGGCCCTGCCGTCCTGGTACGGCCCGGTCACCACGCTGCTCGCGGTGATCTCCCTGCTCGCCCTGCTGACCGCGCTGATCCTGCTCGCGCTCCCCAAGGCGAACGAGTTCTTCCGCAAGCCGCAGCAGGTCTGGGAGCCGCCGGTCCCCGGCGCCGCCTACCCCGGCCAGCCGAGCTACCCGGCGACCCCCGGCTACCCGGCCACCCCGGGCTACCCGCCGGCGGGCTACCCGCCCGCGCAGCCGGGCCAGCCCTCGGCCCCCGGCCAGCCCGGTTACCCGCCGGCCCCCGGCTACCCGGCCGCGCCGGACCAGCCGCCGGCCGCCTCGCCGTGGCAGCCGCCGTC
Organism: Micromonospora sp. U56; assembly: GCF_018070095.1. Classification (NCBI taxonomy): domain Bacteria; kingdom Bacillati; phylum Actinomycetota; class Actinomycetes; order Micromonosporales; family Micromonosporaceae; genus Micromonospora; species Micromonospora sp. U56. The sequence continues at coordinate 3,896 of NZ_JAGPYL010000051.1, read as the reverse complement.
GGCCCCGTCCTCGCCCTCGTCGGACGCGCCCGCCGCGCCGCCGGCCGGCCAGCCGGAACAGGGTGGACCGGCGCAGGGACAGGACCGGCCGGGCGGGGACGTCCCGCCGTCCGACCCGACCCGCCCGACCGGCAGCTGACGGGCGAGTACGAGCGACGCCGACGATTCCCTCCGAGTAGGTTGCAAGCCGACGCCTACCGGAGGGAATCGTCGTGTCGTACCCGGATCAGGCCCCGGCGCGCCGGCCCGCCGCCGTCACGCTGGCCGCGGCGGTGCTCGGGCTGATGGCCCTCGCCGCCGGGGCGTACGCCGTCGCGGCGCTGCTCGCCCTCGGCGGCACGGTGGACCGGCTCCGGTCGGCCGCCGCCGGTACGACCGCGGGCCCCGACGACGTCGACGGCGTGGTCACCCTGCTGCGGGTCACCACGATCCTCTCGTCGGTGCTCACCGTCCTGGTCGGCCTGCTGCTGGTCGGGCTCGCCGCCGGGCTGCGCGCCGGCCGCCGGGGCGCCCGGGTGGCCACCTGGGTGGTCGCCGGGCTGGGGCTGCTCTGCGGCTGCTGCGGGCTGGCCGCGCTGATCGGTCAGCGGGCCGGCCCGCTGCGGACCGACGAGCAGAGCACCGCCGAGCTGCTGGGCCTGCTCGGCGACGCCTACCCGTCCTGGTGGATCCCGTTGAACGCGGCCCTTTCGGTGGGCCAGGTGCTCGGCTACCTTGTGGTGGCCGTGCTGCTGGCGCTGCCCGCGGCGGACGGCTGGTTCGGCCGCGCCCGGCCGACGCCGCCCCCGCCACCGGCGCCGCTCCCGTACGGCCCGTACCCGCCCCCGCAGGCTCCGCCGCCGTCCCGCTGAGGAGCGCCCGTGACGTCCGAGACCCCGGCCACCGAGCGACGGGCGCTGGTCACCGGCGCCACCGCCGGCATCGGCGAGGCGTTCGCCCGCCGGCTCGCCGCCGACGGGTGGCAGCTGGTGCTGGTGGCCCGGGACGCCACCCGGCTCGCCGAGGTGGCCGCCGACCTGACCGCCCGGCACGGTCACCGGGTGGAGACGCTCTCCGCCGATCTGTCCACCGACGACGGATGCGCGGCGGTGGAACGGCGGCTGACCGACGCCACCGCCCCCGTCGAGCTGCTCGTCAACAACGCCGGGCTCAGCCTCAACCAGCCGTTCCTGCGGTCCACCGTCGCCGACGAGACGCGGTTGCTGCGGCTCAACGTGCACGCCGTCATGCGGCTCACCCTCGCCGCCCTCGGTCCGATGACGGATCGACGAAACGGGATAGTGATAAATGTCTCTTCCGTCGCCGGTTTCGGCCCGGTGATGCCCGGTTCGACGTACCCGGCGAGCAAGGCGTGGGTGACGAGCTTCAGCGAATCCGTCGACCTGTCGGTGCGCCCGCTCGGCGTACGGGTGATGGCGCTCTGCCCCGGTTACACCGCCACCGGCTACCACGAGCGCAACGGCATCGACATGTCCGGCACGCCCCGTTGGATGTGGCTGCGGGCCGACGACGTGGTCGACGGAGCCCTGCGTGACCTGCGTAAAGGCAAGCAGATCAGCGTCCCGGACTGGAAGTACAAGCTCGCCGTGGCCGGCCTGCGGCACGCGCCGCGGCGGCTGCTGCGGATGGCCTACCGGGACCGCCGGGGGCGGGTCGAGCCGACGGACGGCTGACCCCGCGATGCCCCGGCCGCTGCCGTTACGGTGGCGCCGGCAGGGTACGGGATTCCAGCCTGGTCGCACAGCGTAGCCGTCCATCGCCACCCATCGGTCGCCCACGAGGCTGACCCGGGTGGACCCCACATCCGGCGTACAGACTCGCGCAGTACCCTCTATCGCCATGGGGCACCGCGACGACCTGCGTAAATTCATTTCCGACCTGGCTGTGGTCCACGGCCGGGTGGTGCTCTCCTCGGGCCGCGAAGCGGACTGGTACGTCGATCTGCGCCGCGTCACGCTGCATCACCAGGCTGCACCGCTGGTCGGTCGGGTGATGCACGAGCTGACCGCGGACTGGGACTATGAGGCTGTCGGCGGGCTGACCCTCGGCGCGGATCCGATCGCGGTGTCGATGCTGCACGCCGCGGCGGAGACCGATCGACCGTTGGACGCGTTCGTGGTTCGCAAGGCGGGAAAGGCGCACGGTCTGCAACGGCGGATCGAGGGGCCTGAAGTGGCCGGTCGGCGGGTACTTGCCGTGGAGGACACCTCGACGACGGGCGGCAGCGTGTTGACCGCCGTCGAGGCGCTGCGCGAGGCCGGGGCGGAGGTCGTTGGTGTGGCGGTTATTGTTGATCGAGGAGCCGGGGACGCCGTACGTGCCGCCGGACTGCCGTATCGGGCGGCCTATACGTTGGCTGACCTCGGCCTTGTGGCGTAAAAATTTGCCGATTCGGATCTGCTGATATGCAGGCGGATCGATGCTGCTGGTGGAAGGATGGAATACGTGGGAACTGCGTTGGCTGAAATGACCATGCCTCAGATCTCGCCGCTTGCCGGCGAGCCGATCGAACGTGCCGATGCCGAGCGGCTGGCGGGGGTCCTCAAGGCCCTTGCCGACCCCGCCCGGCTCCGGCTGCTCAGCCTGATCCAGTCGGCCCCCGAGGGGGAGGCGTGCGTCTGTGACCTGACGGCGCCGCTCGGCCTCTCGCAGCCGACGGTCAGCCACCACCTGCGTATCCTCACCGAGGCCGGCTTGCTGGAGCGGGAGAAGCGCGGTGTGTGGGCCTACTACCGGCTGGTGCCGGCCGCGATCGCCACGATCGCGGATCTGCTGACCCCGCCGCGCAAGCGGGCCACCAAGAAGGCCCGCTGACCCGGTGTCCGCCCGTCGTCCCCGACCGGGGCGACGTCCGGTGACGTACCAGGGGTGGCGTCATCGGGTGGTGACTCCCGCCTGTCACCAGCCAGCTCGCTGATCCGTCCACCGGCTTTTGGGGTGGCACGAACGGCCGGTCCCTTCCGGGGCCGGCCGTTCGTCGTGAGCGAGGGTCAGCGGCCCTGGCCGTGGTCCGGGTAGCGCCGCTCGCCCTGCGGCGGCTGCTGCCGGTACGGGTGCTGCTGCTGCTGGTCGTGGTGGTCGTGGTGCAGGTGGTGCTCGATGGTGTCGCGGACCGCGTCGACGGCACCGGCCGCGCTGGCCGCCGCCACCACCGCGACGGCCTCGCCGCGCTTGCGGGCCTTCCGGTCCCGCAGGAACTCGAAGAAGATCGGCAGCACCGAGATCAGGATGATCAACGCGACCACCGGCAGGATGTACCGGTCGATCTTGTCGCCGATCGCGCTGTAGATCTGCTCGGCGAGCAGGTAGCCGATCAGCAGGATGCCGTCCACCCAGAGGATGGCGCCGACCACGTTCCAGAGGAAGAACTGCCGGGCCGGCATGCCGAGCGTGCCCGCCACCGGGTTGAGGAACGTCCGCACGATCGGAATGAACCGGGCCAGCACCACGGCCTTCGCCGGGCCGAACTTCTGGAAGTAGAACTCCGCCTTCTCCACGTACTCCTTCTTGAAGAGGCGGGAGTTGGGGCGGTCGAACATCCGCCGGCCGTACCGGGAGCCGAGCCAGTGCCCGAGCTGGGCGCCGACGATCGCGCAGATCGGCCCGCCGATCAGCAGCCCGATCAGGGAGAGCCGGGTGCCGTCGCCGAAGATCGCGTCCGCCACCGGTGACGCCGCGACGCCCGCCAGGAACAGCAGCGAGTCACCTGGGAAGAAGAAGCCGACCAGCAGGCCGGTCTCGGCGAAGAGGATGATCCAGACGCCGATCAGCCCGAAGGTCTGCAACAGCTCCTTGGGGTCGAGCGGATTCAACGCGACCGTCTCGACGACTACCCGGCTCTTCTCACCTGTGTCCACGGCCACACAGGCTACCTGCCCCTCACCCCACCCCGCCCC
>NZ_JAGPYL010000050.1:0-44595 GCF_018070095.1 Micromonospora sp. U56 | reverse complement strand
CCCCGTTGGGGACCGGGGGCGCGCGCTCCCGCATCCGCACGTCGGCGGTAGATCGTCAACTTGTCGTTGACGGCATGGCCGCGTCAACCTATGGTTGACGCATGACGGATCCCATCCAGATGACGAACCCGGTACGCCTCGACGACCTCATCCAGGCCATCAAGAAGGCCCATCCCGACGCACTCGACCAGCTCAGCGACGCGGTCATCGCGGCCGATCACCTGGACGAGCTGGCCGACCACCTGATCGGCCACTTCGTGGACCAGGCCCGGCGCTCCGGTGCCTCGTGGACCGAAATCGGCAAGAGCATGGGGGTCAGCAAGCAGGCCGCCCAGAAGCGCTCCGCCGCGAAGGTCGACGCGGCCGCCGCCCTCGACCCGAGCGCCGGCTTCGGCCGCTTCACCCCGCGGGCCCGCAACGTGGTGATGGCCTCGCAGAACGAGGCTCGCGTCACCGGGCACGCGGAGATCCGTGCCGAGCACCTGGTGCTGGGGCTGCTGGCCGAGCCGGACGCGCTGGCCGCCAAGGCGATCGTCGACGAGGGCGTGTCGCTGGACGACGTGCGGCAGGCGGCGACGGCGGCGCTCCCGCCCCCCGCCGACCAGGTGCCCGACCTGATCCCGTACGACGCGCAGGGCAAGAAGGCCCTCGAACTGACCTTCCGGGAGGCGCTGCGCCTCGGGCACAACTACATCGGCACCGAGCACATCCTGCTCGCCCTGCTGGAGCTGGAGGACGGCTCCGGCGTGCTCTCCGGGCTGGGGCTGGGCAAGGACGGTGTCGAGGAACGGATCACCGCCACCCTGGCGCTGTACCGGTGACCCTCGCGGGGGACGCGATGTCCCCCGCACCGGGGAGTTCCCGCCCGCTGGATGTCGGCAGAGTCCCAGGTGGACCGTCCCGCCGTCGCGCCCGGCCGGCACACCCGGCCCGCGGGGGGCGGTGACGGTCCGTCGGTGGCCGGGGCGTGGCACGGGGGGACGCCCCGGCCATCGACGGGTACGGCGTCAGGCGACGGCGACGGGGAAGCCGTAGCGGGCGGCGTGCTCCGGGTCGGTCGGGTCGACCTGCCGGATGCCGGCGTCGGCGAGGCGCTTGTTCACCTCGTCCAGCTGCTCGCGGACCAGTCGGGCCTCCTCCTCGGTGACCCGGCCGCGGTGGGGCCGGCCGGCGTGCTCGATGGTGCCGTAGTCGATCTTCTCCGCGCTCTTGCGCGCCTTCGGCGGGCGTACCCGCTCGGCGGTGCGCAGCAGTTGGGCCATCGGTACGTCGGTGGCCATCGCGTCGAACTCGCTGGCGGTCAGCACCACCCGGCGCGGCTCGCCGCCGCCGTGCCGGTCGTGGATCTCCACCACCGCCACGTCCAGCGCCGCGTCGTCGATGCTCTCCACCTCGATCGGGGTGGCGTCCAGCTGCACAGGCCCGGTCACCAGGTCAGGGTGCTCCAGCACGACGACCTTGACCACCTCGTCGTCGGCCCGCAGTACCGTGCCACTGAAGTCGGAGACGTGGATCGTCTTCTTGCCCATGCGCGGAGCTTCTCCTGTCGTAGGCCGAGTTTCGGACCACAAGACGCTACCCGACAGGTGTGCGAAAGCCCCGGCTGGACGCCCCGGGTGTGTCGCCGCTTTCTCCGGCGGGGTCAGCGGGCGGTGAGTCCCCGGCGGGAGGAGACGCCCGCGGGAAGGCTGTTGAGGTCGCCCCAGGAGAGCGCGGCGTTCACCCCGCGCCCGGTCCGCGCCTCCCGGTACGGCGGTTGGGCCGGAAATCGCCCGGCGGCCTCGGCCGCCCGCCAGATCCTCGCGGTGTCCTGCTGGTACCGGTCATTCGGCTGATTCGGCATGACCATTACCGTCCCAAAAGAAGTTGTACATGTATGGAAATGAATATGACGGTCGATCGATGTCTCGGGTTCCCGGCCATCGGCCTCGCTCAGTACGTCTACCCGGGCGGCCAGGCCGTCAACCGGCCCGCGTAGAGCGCAACGGAAGGTCGGCCCGGCCGGCACGGCGTACGGTGATCACGACGAGGTGGTCGTACCCGAGCGGGCGAGGGAGGTGTCCGGTGCTCGACCGCCGGCTCTACCTGCACCTGGTCACCTGGCTGGGCCAGTGGCCGGCCGGTCCCGGCCTGCACGTCGTCGGCTCCCGCCGGCGCGGGCGACCGTCGTGGGACGGGCGGCTGCGACCGGCGATCGCCGTCCAGGCCGCCGGCAGCACCGTGCTCTCGGTGCCGCCGGAGCGGGTGGAGGCGATCCGCGCGCTGGCCCGCGGGCCGGAGGCCGAGCTGCTCGCGGCGCTGCCCGCCGCCGTCGGCCAACCGGACTGGGTGCTGGCCGACGACGTCTTCCGGTGGTGCCTGGACCCGGCCCCGCTGCCCGAGGTGGGGCGCTGGGTCCCGCCGACCGACCCGGCGTTCCCTCCCTGGCTGCGGCTGTTCGACCGGGAGGTGCTGGTGGTCCGGGACACCGACGGCGGCTACCTCGCCGGTGTCGGGATCAAGCGACACGACCGGCACGGACACGAGCTGGCGGTGGGTACGACGCCGGCCGCGCGCGGCCGGGGCCTGGCCCGCCGGCTGGTCGCCCAGGCCGCCCGGCGGGTGCTCGACGAGGGCGCCGTCCCGACGTACCGGCACGACCCGGCCAACGTCGCCTCGGCCCGGGTGGCGGAGGCGGCCGGCTTCCCGGACCGGGGCTGGCGATCGTACGGCGTCTATCCCCGGTGACCGGCCGCGCGGGTGTGGCGCCGCGCTGGCCGCGCCGCGTCGTGGTGGCAGGGCGCGGACCGTGGATTCCGGGCCGAATCCACGATCCGCAGCCTTCCCCCAGGCCCTCCGTGTGCCGGCGTACCCGCCGACCGGTCCCGTTGCTGGTGACGCTACGTACGGATTGACCCTTGAGCAAGGGGTAACCGACCCTTTCGGCGTGTCCGGTAGTGGACTTGAGCTGCGGCAAGAGCCGTGGGCCCGGTGGGCGACGACGGTGACGGAGCGTGCGGGGTGGGCGGGCGGCGGACCGCGACCCAGGCTGTCGCGCCGCCCGGCGGGTATCGTCGTGCCGCGACGGCGGCAGCTCGGCGAGGAGCGGGACATGCGGGTGGACAGGCGGCACGAGGACGGTCGGCGGATCGTCCTGCGGCCCGTCGGCGACCTGGACATCGCCACCGCCGCCGTGGTGCAGGACGCCCTGGCCGCCGCCCTCGACCTGCCGGACACGGTGGAGCTGGTCGTGAACCTCGCCGAGGTGCCCTTCCTGGACTCGACCGGCGTCGCCGCCCTGCTGCGCGGGGCCGCCGAGGCCGTCGGTCGGGGCGCCAGGTTCCGGGTGGTCGACCCGCAGCCGGTGGTGGCCCGGGTGCTGCGGATCACCGGCGTCGACAGCCTGGTCGGGCTCGCGCCCCGGCGCCGGAACCGGTCCGCCGTCGACCCCGACGCCCCCGCCGCCTAGGACCCCGGCCCCCGCCGGCCGGCGGCGGCGCCGCAACCAGGCCTCAGCCGATCAGCCCCAGCGCCTCCGCCGCCGCCCGGCCGTTGGCGTGGCTCGCCCCGTAGGTGGTGACGAAGGCGCGCGCGCCGGTCGGCCGCCAGCGCCCCGGCCAGCCCATCTCGACCACGGTCACCGGGTACGCGGCGGCCAGCGCGTCGACCAGCTCGGTGCCGCCGGGCAGCCGGTGCAGGTGCCGCCCGACCAGCACGATCGGCCGGCCGTCGGCGAGCCGCCCCAGCGCGGCGGCATCCGTCTCGGTGGCGACGACGCGTACCTCCTCCAGGCCGTCCAGGTGCGGGCCCAGGCCCCACGGCACCCGCCCCTCGGCCATGGTGGCGGTGGCGTGCAGCTGCACCACCAGCGGCCGGGCCAGCCCGTCGACCTCGCCCTCGACGCGGACCGCGCGGCGCGCGGCGGCGTACCCGAGGTCGGTGGGGATGGTCGGCGGGATGCCGGCGGCCCGAGTCCAGGCGGCGAGCGCGGCGGTGCGGCCGGCCGCCGCCTCGACCCGGGCGCGGTCCAGCCGGCCGTCGCCGATCGCCGCGACGATCTCGCCGGCCACGTGCTCGACCAGCGCGGCGTCGACCTTCGCCCCGATGCAGAGCAGGTCCGCGCCGGCGGCCAGCGCGCGCACGGCGGCCGGCCCGACCCCGCCGGCGGCCAGCGCGGCGCCCTGCATCTCCAGTGCGTCGGTGATCACCGTGCCGGTGAAGCCGTACTCGCCGCGGAGCAGGTCGACCAGGACGGCCCGGCTGAACGTGGCCGGCCCGTCCCCGGTGAGCGCCGGTACCCGGATGTGGGCGGTCATCACGGCCCGGGCGCCCGCCTCGACGACCGCCGCGAACGGCGGCAGGTCGCGTTCGCGCAGCAGGGCCGGGGACACGTCCACGGTGGGCAGCTCGTGGTGCGAGTCGGCCACGGTGGCGCCGTGCCCGGGGAAATGCTTGGCGCAGGCGGCGACCCCGACCGACTGGAGACCCTCGACGGCGGCGGCGGAGTGGGCGGCGACCCGGGCCGGATCGGCGCCGAACGACCGGGTGCCGATCACCGGGTTCTCGTCGGCGGTGTTGACGTCGACGGTCGGGGCCAGGTTGACGGTGATGCCGAGGGCGGCCAGTTCGGCGCCGATGGCCGCGTAGACCCGGCCGGTGAGCGCGGCGTCGTCGACCGCGCCGAGCGCCGCGTTGCCCGGGTACGGGCTGCCGGTGGCGTGCGCCAGCCGGGTGACGTCGCCGCCCTCCTCGTCGATGGCGATCAGCACGTCCGGCCGGCCGGCGCGCAGCGCGAGGGTGCTCGCGGCCACCTGCGCGGGATCGTGGACGTTGGTGCCGAACAGGGTGTGCCCGGCCAGCCCCTCGGCGACCAGGTCGACGGCCCACTGCGGGGGCACCGGCCCCGGGTACGCGGCGAGCAGCGTGCCCAGCGCGAGCCGGCGCAGTCCGGGATCCAGCCCCACGTGTCTTTCCCCCTTCGGTGCCGGACGGCACGAGTGTCGCACCGGGAGCGGTCGGTCGTCCGAGTTCCCGGGTACGGGGTGGCCGATACGCTACGGGCACCCGCCCGCAGGTCGATTCGGTTGGCGAAGTTTACGGAAATCAGAGGACGTGGCATGAGTGCGACCCGGCTGCCCGGTACACCCCGCCTGTTGCGGGCGCTCAACGACCGAGCGGCACTGGAACTGCTGCTCGAACGGGGCCCGCTGACCCGGGCCCGGCTCGGCGAGCTGACCGGCCTGTCCAAGGTCACCGCCTCGCAGCTGGTCGAGCGGCTGGAGGAGCGCGGGCTGGTCACCCGGGTCGGTGAGCAGGCCGGCGGGCGGGGCCCGAACGCCCAGCTCTACGCGGTACGCCCGGGCAGCGCGCACGTGGTCGGCGTGGACGTCGGCGCGGAGCGGGTGGTGGCGGCCTGCGCCGACATCACCGGAGCCGTCATCGGCCGGGTGGAGCAGTCCACCCGGGACACCGACGACCCGGTCGGCGTGGTGCACAACGCGGTGGTGCGGGCGGCGAGCAGCGCCGGCGCGGAGCTGTCCAGCGTGCGGCGGGTGGTGCTGGGCACCCCCGGCCTGGTGGACCCGGGCACCGGCGACATCACCTTCGCCTTCAACCTGCCGCGCTGGCACCGCGGCCTGCTCGCCGCGCTCCGCGAGGACCTGCACACCCCGGTGGTCTTCGAGAACGACGTCAACCTGGCCGCCGTCGCCGAGGCGCAGTCCGGCGCGGCCCAGGGGCTGGGCGACTTCGTGCTGGTCTGGGTGGGCGCCGGCGTCGGTCTGGCGATCATGCTGGGCGGGCGGCTGCACCACGGCAGCAGCGGCGCGGCCGGTGAGATCGGCTACCTGCCGGTGCCCGGGGTGCCGATCCCGCGTGACGTCTCCCGCCGGGCCAAGCCGGCGTTCCAGCAGCTCGCCGGGGCGGACGCGGTTCACGCGGTGGCCCGTGAGCACGGCTTCGACGCCGGCTGCGCGGCTGACGCGGTGCGCGACGCCGTCGCCGCCGGTCCGGCCGGCGCCCCGATGCTCGACGAGCTGGCCCGGCGGCTGGCCCTCGGCGTGGCCAGCACCTGCGTGGTGCTGGACCCGCCGCTGGTGGTGCTCGCCGGCGAGGTCGGGCAGGCCGGCGGGGCGGCGCTGGCCGAGCGGGTGCAGCAGGAGGTCGCCGCGATCACGCTGGTCCGGCCCCGGGTGGTGCCGACCGGGCTGACCGAGGAGCCGATCCTGCGCGGCGCGCTGCGCACGGCGCTGGACGCCGTCCGGGACGAGGTCTTCGGGTCGACGGTCGGCTGACGCCCGTTGCCGTACGCCACCCGCCATGTGGAGGAATTCTTCACCACCGGCCTGCCTGCGGCAAGATCCCGCCGGGCGGGCCGGTGGGCCGGTGGGCCGGGCCGTGCCGGGGCGGTCGCCCGCCCCGGCCCGGCGGCCGGTCAGATCAGGTCGCGCCGGCGGAACACCGCGAACGCGGCGGCCGTCACCGCGCCGGCGAGGGCCAGCAGCACCAGCAGCGCCGGGGCCCAGGTGATCGTGTACGTCCCGTCGCAGATGTCGAAGGCCGACGAGTTCAGGCAGGCGTGGTCGTCATAGAGCTCCATCCGGCCGGCGAGCCAGGCCCCGATGTAGGTGGAGAGCATCAGCTGGTCCGGGCGGGCCACGTCGAGGATCTCGAACACCACCCGCGCGCCCAGCTCCCAGACCACCGCGTACGCGGCCACCGCGCCGAGCGCCGCCGAGGTGTGCCGGCCCAGCGTGGCGATGCCGAAGCCCAGCGCGGTGGTGAGCAGCACCAGCACCAGGCCGCGCCCGTAGCGGCCGGCCAGGTCCTGCCAGAACGCCCCGTCCAGCTGGCCCGGCAGCCCGGCCGTCTGCGCGATCGTCCAGAACGTGCCCAGGTAGACCACCGTCGCCACCACCGACAGCAGCGTCACCACCCCGAGCAGCGTGCCCAGCTTCGCGCCGAGCACGGTGAGCCGGCGCGGCCGCCACAGCAGCAGGTTGACCACCCCGCCGGAGTTCAGGTCGGCGCCGATGTAGGAGGCCCCGACCAGGAAACCGAAGAGCACCAGGAAGGCGATCAGGAAGTAGAGCAGCGAACCCGCCTGCTGGCCGAAGACGAAGACGCCGCTGAGGTAGTCGGCGACCACCGGCAGCCGGTCCCGCAGCACCGGGTCCAGCTCGCTGCAGTCGGCCGGCAGGTAGGCGTCCTCGTCGATCGGCAGCTCGCCCGCCTTGATGTTCAGGCAGCGCCGGTGGTCGGTTTCCATGCTGCTGATCGCCTGGGCGACCTGGGCCTCGGCCTCGGCCAGCTCGCGCGGCGACGGCTGGTGCGAGCCGACCAGGGTGGTGGCCGTGGTGATGGCGAAGGCCAGGGCCAGTAGCACCAGCATCAGCTGGACGAAGCGGCGGGCGGCGAGCCGCTCCAGCTCGGCACGGACGAGGTTCACGCCTGCACCCCCCGGCCGGCGGTCACGTCGATGTCGATCATGGGTGCGTCAGGTCCCTCCCCGGGCAGGGCGGCCTCGCCCACCTGCCGCGGCAGTGTCGGATGTGGTGCGGTGCCGGTCAGTTCCAGGAAGACGCTCTCCAGGTCGGGGCGGATCGGGGTCAGCTCGCGTACCCAGACCCCCTGCTCGCCCAGCGTGCGGGCGATCAGCTCGGGGTCCTCCGCGCCGGCGACCACCAGCAGCCCGTCCCGGTCGGTGACCGACAGGCCGGCCGCCCCAAGCAGGTCGGCGGCCCGGCCCGGCTCCGCCACCCGTACCCGCCACTCGTGCTGGTCGTAGCCGGCCAGCACCTCCTCGACCCGGCCCGCCGCCACCCGGCGACCCCGGGAGATGATCGTGACGTGGTCGCAGATCAGCTGGATCTCGGCCAGGATGTGGCTGGAGACCAGCACCGTCACCCCCGCGTCGGCCAGCGACCGCATCAGGTCCCGCATCTCGCGGATGCCCGCCGGGTCCAGCCCGTTCGCCGGCTCGTCCAGGATCAGCAACTCGGGATCCTTGAGCAGGGCGGAGGCCACGGCCAGCCGCTGCCGCATGCCCAGCGAGTAGCCCTTCACCCGGTCGTGGCCCCGGTCGCGCAGCCCGACCTGCTCCAGCACCTCGTCGACCCGGCCGGTCGGCACCCCGCCGGCCAGTGCCAGCAGCCGCAGCGTGCGGTGACCGGTGAAGTTGCCGAAGAACTGCGGGCTCTCCACGATCGCGCCGACCCGGCCGGCCACCCGGGCCAGCTTCTCCGGCGCGGGCGAGCCGAGCACGCTCATCCGGCCGCCGTCGGCGCTCACCAGGCCCAGCAGGGCGCGCAAGGTGGTGGTCTTGCCGGAGCCGTTCGGGCCGAGGAAGCCGTGCACCTGCCCGGCCTCGACCAGCATGTCGAAGTCGTCGACCGCGACCCGCCGCCCCTGCCGCAGGGTGTGGAACGTCTTGCGCAGCCCCTCGATCTCGATGACCGCGCTCATCGGCGCTGCTCCTGACCTCGATCGGGCATGGCACGTCCTCCGGCTGTGGTGACCAACGACACGGCGCCTCACCCTATGGCCGGAGCCTCGCCCGTGGGGGGCACCCGGCGGGCTGCGTGGTTGGATGGAGCGGTGACTGGTGACCTGATCCCCGGCGCCGCCGGCGCCCCCGCCGCCCCCGCACCCGTGGACGCGGATCTGGTGGTCAGCCTCGACGGTGTCGGCGTCATGCGCTCCGGCACCGCGCTGCTGCACGACGTGGACTGGCGGGTCGAGCTCGACGAGCGGTGGGTCGTCCTCGGCCCGAACGGCGCGGGCAAGACGACCCTGCTCAACCTGGCCGCCGGCCGGCTGCACCCGACCAGCGGCACCGCGCACGTGCTCGGCGAGCGGATCGGCCGCACCGACGTCAACGAGCTGCGGATGCGGATCGGCCTCTCCACCGCCGCGCTGGCCGAGCGGGTACCCGCCGAGGAGCGGGTCAGCGACGTGGTCGTCACCGCCGCCTGGTCGGTGGTCGGCCGGTGGCGGGAGAGCTACGACCGCACCGACGAGTCCCGGGCCCGCGCGCTGCTCGGGCAGCTGGGCGTCGGACACCTCGCCGAGCGGGCGTACGGGACGCTGTCCGAGGGCGAGCGCAAGCGGGTGCAGATCGCCCGCGCCCTGATGACCGACCCCGAGCTGCTGCTCCTCGACGAGCCGGCCGCCGGGCTCGACCTGGGCGGGCGCGAGGACCTGGTGGCCCGGCTGGCCGAGCTGGCGTACGACCCGGACGCCCCCGCCCTCGTCCTGGTCACCCACCACGTCGAGGAGATCCCGCCGGGCTTCACCCACGCGCTGCTGCTGCGCGAGGGCGGGGTGGTCGCCCAGGGGCTGCTCGCCGAGACGCTCAGCGGGGACAACCTCTCCAAGACCTTCGGCCTGCCGCTGGTGGTCGAGCGGCGCGGCGAGCGGTACACCGCCCGGGCCGCCTGAGCCGGCCGCCCCGCTTTCGGCCGGCTGGTCCTAGACTCGCCGCAACGTGCAGGTCGGCAGGAGGTCGTGGTGCGGCAGACCCGGGTCGTCGTGGTGGGCAGCGCGAACATGGACCTCGTCGGCACCGGCCCGACGCTGCCCCGGCCGGGGGAGACCGTGCTCGGCAGCGACTTCGTGACGGTGCCCGGCGGCAAGGGGGCCAACCAGGCGATCGCCGCGGTCCGGGCCGGCGCGTCCTGCGCCTTCCTCGGCGCGATCGGCTCCGACGCCTTCGGCGTCACCCTGCGCGCCCGGATCACCGCCGCCGGCGTGGACACCGGCCAGCTGCGGGTGGTCTACGGCGCGTCCGGGGTGGCGCTGGTCATGGTCAACGCCGTCGGGGAGAACGCCATCCTGGTGACCCCCGGCGCCAACACCGCCTTCACCGGCCTCACCGGTGGCGAGCTGGACGCCGTACGCGAGGCGGACGTGCTGGTCGCGCAGCTGGAGATCCCGGTCGAGACGGTGACCGCCGCGGCGCTGGCGGCCCGGGCGGCCGGCACCCGGGTCATCCTCAACGCCGCGCCGGCCCGGCAGGTGCCGGCCGAGCTGCTGGCCGCGGTGGACCTCCTCGTGGTCAACGAGCCGGAGGCGCAGGCGCTCACCGGCCGGGGGCGGGACGAGCCTCGTGCGCTGCTGGAACTCGTGCCCCGCGCGGTGCTGACCCTGGGCGGCGAGGGCGCCTGGTACGGCGACCGGGACGGCGCGGACGTGCACGTGCCGGCGGTCGAGGTGGATGTCGTCGACACCACCGCCGCGGGTGACGCGTTCACCGCCGCGCTGGCGGTGGCCTGGGGCGAGGGCCGGGAGGTGCTGGACGCGGTGCACTGGGCCGCGGCGGCCGGCGCGGCCTGCGTACGCCGGCTCGGCGCCTCGGTGGCGCTGCCCCGGCGGGACGAGATCGACGCGCTCCACGCCCCGCCGGCCGGCTGACGCCACCCAGCGAGTGTCTCCGGCCGACCCCGGAGCGCCCGGTCAGGCGGCGTCGCGGGGGAAGGCCCGACGGTACGCCGACGGCGAGGTGCGCATCGCCCGGCCGAAGTGGTGCCGGTAGGTGACCGCGCTGTCGAACCCGACCCACCGGGCCACCTCGGCGACCGGCAGCCCGGTCGACTCCAGCAGCACCAGGCTGGCCCGTATCCGCTGGTCGATCAGCCAGCGGATCGGGCTGGTCCCGGCGGCCCGGGCGAACTGCCGCAGGTAGGTGCGGGAGGACATGTGTGCCTGCCGGGCCAGCTGCTGCACGGTCAGCGGCTCGGCGAGGTGGGCCAGCGCCCAGTCCATGCTGCGGGCGATCCGGTCGTCGCCCGGGTCGGCCGGCACCGGCGCCTCGATGAACTGCGCCTGCCCGCCGTCGCGGTGCGGCGGGATCACCAGCCGCCGGGCCACCGCGTTGGCGATCGCCGCGCCGAAGTCCCGGCGGACGACGTGCACGCAGAGGTCCAGGCCGGCGGCGCTGCCCGCGCTGGTCAGCACGTCGCCGTCGTCCAGATAGAGCACGTCCGGGTCGACGTCGACGCGCGGGTACCGCCGGGCCAGCAGGTCGGCGTACCGCCAGTGGGTGGTGGCACGCCGGCCGTCGAGCAGGCCGGCGCCGGCGAGCGCGAACGCCCCGGAGCAGATCGACATGATCCGCGCGCCGGCCCGGTGCGCCCGGCGCAGCGCGCTGACCAGCTCCGCTGGCGGGTCGGCGGTCACGTCGGGCACGCCGGGGACGATCACCGTCCCGGCCCGGGCCAGCACATCGAGGCCGTACGGGGTGTGCAGGGCGGCGCCGCCGACCACCGGTACCGGGCCGGGGCGTTCCGCGCAGACGGTCAGCGCGTACCAGTCGACGTCGAACTCGGGGCGGGGCAGCCCGAACACCTCGGTGACGATGCCGGTCTCGAAGACCGACATCCCCGGGTACGCCAGCACGGCCACCGTACGGGCCTGACCGCCCGGGTGCCGGGGCTGGTGGTGGTCGACTCGCGGGGGCCGGAGGCCTGGCGGCAGGGGCACCTGCCCGGCGCGGTGCACCTGCCGACGGCCGAGATCCCCACCCGTGCCGCCGAGCTGGTGCCGGCCGGCACGGCGGTGGTCACCTACTGCTGGGGGCCGGGGTGCAACGGCGCCACCCGGGCGGCGCTGGAGTTCGCCCGGCTCGGCTACCGGGTCAAGGAGATGCTGGGCGGCTACGAGTACTGGGTCCGGGAGGGGCTGCCGGTGCGTACCCCGACCGGGGAGACCCGCCGGCCGGTCGACGACCTGACCGCCCCGCGCGCCACCGCCCGCTGCGACTGCTGACCGGTCCCCGGCGCCGGCCCCGGCCGTCAGTCGGTCGGGTCGTCGTCGGTGAGGCGCTCGCCCCGGCGCCGCAGCATGCCGAGGCCGGGGATGCCGGCGACGGCGAGCTTGAGGTCGCGGGTGACGTCGAGCAGGTCGTGCAGGTCCGGGCCGACCCGGTCCAGGGTGGCCAGGATCGGCAGGATGTCGGCGGTCAGGTGCTCCTTGAGCTTGGGCAGCTCGTCCACCAGCCGGATCGCCGCGGTCACCTCCTCGTGGCTGAGCTGCTCGATGAAGCGGGTCGCCATCGGCGCGGCCCGGCGCAGCGCCGGCTCGTACGCGGCCATCAGCCCGGTCGCGGTCGCGGTGGCCTGCTCGGCGGCGACGATGGTGCCGGCGGCCCGGCCGGCGACGGCGTCCGCCTCAACGACCACCGTGCCGGCCGCCCGGGCCACCCGCTCGGCCTCCCCGACCACCACGGCCGCCGCGCCGGACACCTGCTCGGCCTCGCCGACCACCACGGCGGCCGCCGCGGCGACCTCGGTGGCGGTCTCGATCGCGGTGGTCGCCGCCGCGCTGATCACCGCGACCTCGCGGACCGCCGCCTCGGCGTCGGTGAGCACCCGGTCGGCCCGGTCCAGGGTGCCCTCGATCCGGTCCACCACCCCGTTGATCCGGGCCAGCAGCGCCTCCACGCCGTCGAGCACCGCGAACGCGCGGGCCGGCACGGCGGCGAACGAGGCGGCCGAGCCGAACGCCTGGTCGAGGGCGGAGCGGGTGAGGCCGACGACCGCGGTCGGCCGGGGGAGGGGGATAGCCATGTGACCAGTGTGCGTCGGCCCGGCCACCCGCGCCCGACGGCGCGGTCCCGGTCACTGCCCGGCCGGGCGTCGCGGGCACCGGCCCGCCCGCCCGGGCGATAGGGTGCCCGGCATGTCGGTCCGCCCCTTCGGCGCCACGCCGGCCGCCCGCCGGGTCGCGGTCCTCGTGGTCCTCGCGGTCCTCGCCGCGCTCGCCCTGGCGTTCGGCGGGTACGGGCTGGCCCGGGCCGACGCGGGGCTGAGCACCCGACGGGCGACCGTCGACGGGGTGCCGCTGACCGAGGTGCGGGCCACCGGCGTGGCGGGCCGCCGACCCGGCGTGGTGATCGCCCACGGGTTCGCCGGCTCGGCCCGGCTGATGCGCCCGATCGCCGACACGGTGGCCCGGCAGGGCGCGGTCGCGATGCTGGTCGACGTCGCCGGGCACGGAGCCAACCCGGCCCGGCTGCCCGGCGCCGGGCGGGACGCCGCCGACTCCCGCGCCATCCTGGAGCGCGACCTGTCCGTCGCCGTCGCGTACCTGCGTACCCGGCCGGACGTCGACCCGGCGCGGATCGTCCTGGTCGGACACTCGATGGGCGCCGGCGCGGTCACCCGCTACGCCGCCGGCCACCCGGACATCGCCCGCACCGTCGCCATCTCGCTGCCCGACTCCGACGACCTGCCCGACGACCTGCCCGACGGCCGGCCGGACGGGCTGCTGCTGATCGTCGGCGGCGCGGAGTTCCCCGCCTTCCGCGACACCGCCGAGGCGACGTCCCGCCGGGGCGTCGGGCGGCGGCTGGTCGTCGTACCCGGCGTCGAGCACATCTCGGTGCTCTTCGCCGGTCGTACCCATGACGAGGTCGCGGCGTGGGTGGGTGGCGGCGCAGACCCGCCGCGACCCCTCGCGCGGCTGGCGCCGGCCGGGTTGCTGCTGCTCGGGTTCGGGCTCGGCTTCGTCCCGCTGGCGACCCTGCTGCTCGGCCGCCGGCCCCGGCCGTCCCGGCCGGCCGCCCCGACCCCCGCGGTGCTGGCGGTGGCGGCGTCCGCCGCCGGCCTGGGTGCGCTGGTCGGCGCGCTGGCGCCGACCACCCGGCTCCCGCTCGCGGTCGGCGGTCACGTCACCGGTTTCCTGCTGGTGACCGGCGTGCTGCGGGCCGCCGCCGCGCGGTGGTGGCCGCTGCCCGCCGCCACCTCGACCCCGGTCCCGGCGACCGCGCCGGTCGCCCGCCGCGCGCCGGTGCGGTCCGCGCTCGCCGCCGTCCTGCTCACCGGGTACGCGGTGACCGCCGTCGCCGTGCCGATCCACCTCGGGTTCACCTCGGCGCTGCCGGTGGGCGACCGGTGGTGGCTGTTGCCCGTCGTGGCCGCCGCCTGCCTGGTCTTCCTCACCGGCGCGGAGCTGGCGACGGCCGGGCGGAGCTGGCGGTACGCGGCCGTCGGCGGGATCGCCGTGCTGGCCCTGACCGCCTCGGCCGTGGTGGGGCTGGCGCCCGGGTTCGTGCTACTGGTGGTGCCGCTCTTCGCGGTGCTGGTCGGCTGGCAGGCGGCCTGGGCGGCGGTGCTGCGCCGGGCCGGCCCGCCCCGGTGGCTGCCGGCCCTGGTCGGTGCGGCGCTGCTGGCCTGGCCGATGGCCACCACCCTGCCGCTGAGTTGAGGTCGTCGGTACGTGATCCGGCCCGTGCCGGCAAGGGCTCAGCGCACGCCGGTGAGACCGCCGGTCGTCATGGCCGGGTGCGCGCCACCCGCAGTGCCCACCAGATCAGCGGCGCCTGCAACGGCAGCCGGCCGTAGGCGGCAGCCGCGCCACGACGGGTGGTCATCGGTGCTCTCCCTGCTGCTCGACGGCGCGCTGCACGGCCCGGTAGATCTGCCCGAACCGTAACGCGTCCGGGGTGCGCACCAGCATCACCTCCTGCCCGTGGTGCTGCACCCACAGCTCGTGCACCCGGTTGCCACGCTCGTAGGAGCGGTCCAGCCAGCTCAGCGGCAGCTCCAGGAACGGGGTCAGGGCCAGCGCGCCGACCGCGCAACCGGCGAGGATGACCAGCGCCAGCTTCCAGTTGCCCCGGTCCTGCGCCGACCAGGCCAGCGAGACCACGCAGACCAGTGCCACCAGTGGTGGCAGCGAGAGCAGCAGCACGAGTACGCCCCGGCCCAGCACCCGCCCCCGGACGGCCAGCGTCGTCGCCCCCCGCGCGTGCCAGACGTACGTCACGTCGGCGATCCGGATCGCGTGCCCGCCGGCCCGGATCGACTCCGAGGTCACCTGGACGGTGTCGTCCCGGTAATAGAGGGTCATCACTAGACCCTAACCATCCGTGGACAGGACCCGCCCCCGTCGCTCCGGCAGCCGGTCGGCCCTCCGGTCCGCGCGTCCGCCCGGGGTCCGGGGTGCGCTGCTGGACGCTGTGGAGCTGATGTCGTCAACGACTCACCCGTGCGTGGGTGTCGAGCCGTGCCTGCGCGGTGGCGAGTCCCGCCTTCGTGCAGTGCACGACGGGTGGCTCGACGTCGACGAGTGGAACGCCTTGGGTGTCAAAGGGCGTCGGTGACACCCATGGGGTTCCACCGGTGCCCCGGACCGGTGGCACAGGGGGAGTGGGCGGCGAGACTCGGGGACGGTTCACGGTCGAACGCCACTGCGGCTGAGTCGTCTACGACATCAGCTCTACAGCGTCCGGGGACCACGTGCTGCCGCCGCAGATCCCGGCACTGGGCCGTCGGCGCGGACCACCGCCACCGGCGCAGATCCCGCCACCGGGCTCGCCGGCCGGGCGCGCGGACCCGGGGGAAAAGACGGCGTCGTGGCGGGACGGCGGAGGATGGCCGTGGCGGCGTAGCGTGCGGGCGCATGGCCGACAGTGAACGCAACGTCGAGGTGGTCCGCCGGTACCTGCGGACGTTCGTCACCCGCGACCTGAGCGAGCTGCGGGCGGTGGTCGCCGAGGACGTGGAGATCTACGGGTCCGGCCGAGCCGTCCGGGGCCGGCACTTCGTCGAGGGGGCCGTCGCCGCGCCGGGGCTGACCGTGCTCGACCAGGAGATCCGGGAGCTTTTCGCGGCGGGCGACCGGGTGGTCGTCTCGATGGCGCAGACCTACCGGCGGGACGCCACCGGCGCTACGGCCGTGCAGGGCGCCTGCAAGATGTACCGGCTGGCCGGCGGCCGGATCGTGCAGTTCTGGGGCGAGCAGGACCTCTACGGACTGCTGCGGGGGCTGGAGATGGTGCCCGACGGGCCGATCGAGTTCTGAGTGCCGGGCATCGGGCGGCGGCTCTCCATCGCCCGCTGCACCGCCCGGTAGACCTGGCCGAAGCGCAGCGCGTCACCGGTGCGCAGCAGCAGCACCGGCCGGCCCCGCCAGCGGGCCCACATCTCCCACTGCCGACTGCCCCGGGCGTACGAGCGGTCGAGGTGTTCGAAGAGGAAGTCGGCGAGCGGACCGACGGCGAGCCCGACCAGCACCGAGGCGCCCACGATGGCGACGGTGACGGTGAGCGAGCGGTGAAGCCAGACGGCCAGCGCCACGCCCAGCACGGCGGCGACCAGGGGGCCGGCCAGGGCCGCGCCCAGGGCGCCGCGCCCGGCGAGCACCCGCCACGAACGGCTGCCCCGCTGGTGCCAGACCATGCCGATCTCGGCGAGCGGGAAGGTCCGCCCGTCCACCCGGATCGCGGTGGAGGTGACCTGCACCGACCTGTCGTCGTAGTACGTGATCATGGCGGTACTCCCGGTGGCGGGGCTGACACCAGCCTACGTACCCCAACGACCGGGCCGTAAGGTTGGCACGCTACTTCGACGAGGAAGTGAGGGCAGCGTGAGCGAGTTCGTGCGGCTGGAGACCAGGGACGGCATCGGCACCATCCGGCTGGAGCGGCCGCCGATGAACGCGCTCAACACCCAGGTGCAGGAGGAGTTGCGCGCCGCGGCCGCGGCGGCCACCGCCGACGCCGGCGTCCGCGCCGTCATCGTGTACGGCGGGGAGAAGGTCTTCGCCGCCGGCGCGGACATCAAGGAGATGGCCGACATGTCCTACGTGGACATGGCGGAGCGCGCGGCGGACCTGTCCAGCGCCCTCGGCGCGATCGCCCGGATCCCCAAGCCGGTGGTCGCCGCGATCACCGGGTACGCCCTCGGCGGCGGCTGCGAGCTGGCCCTGGCCTGCGACTGGCGGGTGGTGGCCGAGGACGCCAAGCTCGGCCAGCCGGAGATCAAGCTCGGCATCATTCCCGGCGCCGGCGGCACCCAGCGGCTGGCCCGCCTGGTCGGCCCGGCCCGCGCCAAGGACCTGATCATGTCCGGCCGGATGGTGGACGCCCAGGAGGCGCTGCGGATCGGCCTGGCCGATCGGGTCGCCCCGGCCGCGCAGGTCTACGACACGGCCGTCGAGCTGGTGACGCCGTACCTGACCGGCCCGGTGCAGGCGCTGCGCGCGGCGAAGCTCGCCGTCGACGGCGGCCTGGACATGGACCTCAACTCCGGTCTGGCCTGGGAGAGCCAGCTCTTCGCGGCGCTCTTCGCCACCGACGACCGGCGCGAGGGCATGGCCGCCTTCGTGGCGAAGCGCAAGCCGGACTTCACCGGCCGCTGACCGTCGGCCCGGGTCGGCGACCCCGCGGGCGGTCGCCGGCCCGCCAGGTGAACCGAGAAGTGTTCACATCCTCCGTACCGGCC
This sequence comes from Micromonospora sp. U56, assembly GCF_018070095.1. NCBI lineage: Bacteria > Bacillati > Actinomycetota > Actinomycetes > Micromonosporales > Micromonosporaceae > Micromonospora > Micromonospora sp. U56. Next base: position 27,394 of record NZ_JAGPYL010000050.1, on the reverse strand, counting down.
AGTAGCGTGTGACACCGGTCATGTGACGAGGGGAGCGGCGATGACGGAACGGGTCGAGGGCCACGGCGGGGAGCTCGCGCTGGCGGCGCTGCGCGCCAACGGCGTACGGGAGATGTTCACCCTCTCCGGCGGGCACGTCTTCCCGCTCTACGACGCCGCCCACAAGCACGGGTTCCCGATCTACGACGTGCGGCACGAGCAGTCGGCGGTCTTCGCCGCCGAGGCGGTGGCCAAGCTCAACCGCCGTCCCGGGCTGGCCGTGCTCACCGCCGGCCCCGGCGTCACCAACGGCGTCTCCGGCCTGACCAGCGCGTTCTTCAACGCCTCGCCGGTGCTGGTGCTGGGCGGACGGGCGCCGCAGTTCCGCTGGGGCTCGGGCAGCCTCCAGGAGATGGACCACCTGCCGCTGGTCGCCCCGGTCACCAAGCACGCCGAGACGGTGTTCAGCACCGACGACATCCCGCGCGCCGTCACCGCCGCCCTGACCAGCGCGCTCACCCCGCACCGGGGCCCGGCCTTCCTGGACTTCCCGCTGGAGGCGGTCTTCAGCGTCGGTGACGCCGAGCTGCCCGCGCCGGTCGCCGTCGCGCCGGTCGAGCCGGACCCCGACGAGGTGGCCCGCGCCGGCCGGCTGATCGCGGGCGCGCAGCGCCCGGTGTTCATCGCCGGCTCCGACGTGTACGCCGGCGACGCGGTCGCCGCCCTCCGCGAGGCCGCCGAGGCGCTCGGGGTGCCGGTCTTCACCAACGGCATGGGGCGCGGGGCGCTGCCGCCGGAGCACCCGCTCGCCTTCGCCAAGGCCCGCCGGGTCGCCCTGAAGGGCGCCGACGTGGTCGTCGTCATCGGCACCCCGCTGGACTTCCGGCTCAGCTTCGGCGACTTCGGCGACGCGGCGGTGGTGCACATCGTCGACGCCCCCAGCCAGCGGGCCGGGCACGTCCGGCCCGCCGCCAGCCCCGCCGGCGACCTGCGGCTGATCCTCTCCGCGCTGGCCGGGCAGAGCGGCGACCGGGTCGACCACGCCGACTGGATCGCCCAGCTGCGCACCGCCGAGGACGCCGCGAGGGCCCGCGACGCCGAGGAGATGGCCGCCGACATCGACCCGATCCGGCCGGCCCGGGTCTACGGCGAGCTGCGCCGGGTGCTCGCCCCCGACGCGATCACCATCGGCGACGGCGGCGACTTCGTCTCGTACGCCGGCCGCTATCTGGAGCCGGCCCAGCCGGGCACCTGGCTCGACCCCGGCCCGTACGGGTGCCTGGGCACCGGCATGGGCTACGCGATGGGCGCCCGGGTCAGCCACCCGGACCGGCAGATTTGCGTGCTGATGGGCGACGGCGCCGCCGGCTTCTCGCTGATGGACGTGGAGTCCCTGGTCCGGCAGCGGCTGCCGGTGGTCATCGTGGTCGGCAACAACGGCATCTGGGGGCTGGAGAAGCACCCGATGCGGGCCATGTACGGCTACGACGTCGCCGCCGACCTCCAGCCGGAGCTGCGCTACGACAAGGTGGTCGAGGCGCTCGGCGGGGCCGGCGAGACGGTGGCCAAGGCGGCCGACCTCGGGCCGGCCCTGGCCCGCGCCTTCGACGCCGGGGTGCCGTACCTGGTCAACGTGCTCACCGACCCGACTGACGCGTACCCGCGCTCGTCGAACCTGGCCTGACCACGACGCCGCGACCGCCGCAGCCGGGTGACCGGCGGCGGCGGTCGCGTTCTGTCAGCAGCTAAATCAGCGGAATGTGAGCGGCCGTCGCCGTAACGTCAGACCCCTCGCGCATCGTTGGGCGACCAGCGATAACGATCGGAGTTCTGATGACATACGCGATCCGCGCCGAGGGGCTGGTGCGCCGCTTCGGCGCCACCACCGCCCTCGCCGGGGTCGACCTGGAGGTTCCCACGGGGACGGTATTCGGGTTGCTCGGCCCCAACGGCGCCGGAAAGACCACCGCGGTACGGGTGCTCGCCACCCTGCTCGCCCCGGACGAGGGGCACGCCACGGTCGGCGGGTACGACGTCGGCCGCGACGCCCACCGGGTGCGCCAGCTGATCGGTCTGACCGGCCAGTACGCCTCGGTCGACGAGACCCTGACCGGCACCGAGAACCTGCTGCTCATCGGCCGGCTCCTCGGGCTCGGCCGGGCCCAGGCGCGGGCCCGCGCCGCGGAGCTGCTCGCCGACTTCCAGCTCACCGACGCCGCCGGCCGGGCGGCCAAGACCTACTCCGGTGGCATGCGCCGCCGGCTGGACCTGGCGGCCAGCCTGGTCGGGCGGCCGCAGGTGCTCTTCCTCGACGAGCCGACCACCGGGCTGGACCCGCGCAGCCGCAACGAGCTGTGGGACATCGTGCGCACCCTGGTCGCCGACGGGGTGACCGTGCTGCTCACCACGCAGTACCTGGAGGAGGCCGACCAGCTCGCCGGGCAGATCGCGGTGGTCGACCACGGGCGGGTGATCGCCCAGGGCACCCCCGAGGAGCTGAAGGCGAAGACCGGCGGGCAGGTGCTCACCGTGCGCCCGGTCGACCCGGCCGACCTGCCGACCGTGCGGGCCATCGCCGGCGAGGTGGCCCGGGCGACGCCGGAGGTCGCCCAGACCACCGTCACCGTGCCGGTGAACGACCCGGACGTGCTGCCCGCGGTGGTCCGCCGGCTCGACGCCGCCGAGATCCAGGTGGCGGAGCTGGCCCTGCGCGGTTCCAGCCTGGACGAGGTCTTCCTCTCCCTCACTGGCCACCGGGCCGAGCAGGACGCCTCCGCCGACCTACTCGAAGGGACCCCGGCATGACCGCCGTCACCGCGCCCGCGACCTCGCTCGCCCCGGCCCGCCGGCTCGGCGTCGGCGTCGGCCTGCGGCACACCCTCACCCTGGCCTGGCGCAGCCTGGTGCAGATCAAGCACAACCCGATGGAGCTGCTCGACCTGAGCATCCAGCCGGTGATGTTCGTACTGCTCTTCACCTACGTCTTCGGCACCGCCATCGCCGGCTCGTCCGGCGAGTACCTGACCTTCATGCTGCCCGGCATCATGGTGCAGAACGCGCTCTTCGCCACCATGACCACCGGGTTCGGGTTGAACAACGACCTGACCAAGGGGGTCTTCGACCGGCTCCGGGCACTGCCGATCGCCCGCTGGGCGCCGCTGGCCGGCCGGATCCTCGCCGACACGGTCAAGCAGGCCTGGTCGATCGCGTTGCTGCTCGGCGTCGGGATGATCCTCGGCTTCCGGGTCGGCAACGGTGCCCTCGGCGTGCTGGCCGCGTTCGCCCTGCTGCTGGCGTTCACGCTGGCCGCGTCGTGGATCTCGGTGCTGGTCGGGGTGCTGGTCAGCGAGCCGGAGAAGGTGCAGATCTTCGGCTTCATGGTGATCTTCCCGCTCACCTTCACCAGCAACATCTTCGTGCCCACCGACCGGATGCCCGGCTGGTTGCAGAACTGGGTCGAGGTCAACCCGGTCACCGTCGTCGCCGACGCGCTGCGGGGGCTGCTGGTCAGCGGCCCGGTGGCCGGCCCGGTGCTGCAGACCCTGCTCTGGGGCGCCGGCATCGCGGTGCTCTTCGCGCCGCTGTCGCTGCGCGCCCTCAAGCGTCGGGTGTGACCCGGACGGCCTCGCCGGCCGTCCCCGCCACGCCCCGGCGAAGGGCTTTCGCACGGAGTGCGGCGCGGGCCGCGTCCGGGCCGCTGCGGGCGGCCGGCACCGCAGGTGCGTGAGGGGGATTCGCCTAGACCTCTGGGCGGTCCTCCTCGCGCGGCGGGTCGCCCTCGCGGTGGCGCAGGTCGTCCTCGCGCCGGCGCAGGTCCTCCTCCCAGCGGCGGAACAGCTCCTCGTCGTTGCGACGGGAGCGTTCGGCGATGGAGTCGAGAAACTCCGGGTCGTCGTCGGGCGCGACCGGTCGGCGCCGGTCCCGTCCGGTGGGGGCGGGGCCGGCCGGGCCGGGCCGGGCGGGGGTGGCCTTGCGGCCGGCGAGGAACCAGGCGATCGAGCCGACCAGCGGGAAGAACAGGATGATCAGCACCCACGCGATGCGGGGCAGCGCGCGGATGTCCCCCTCGTCGGCGGAGAGGCAGCTGATCAGGGCGCAGACGGCCAGGACGATCTGGACCGCGAAGAGCAGGAGAGACAACCGGGCCATGCCCCCATGATGGCGCACCGCGGCCCGTCACCACATCCCGCGTAGGACCAGCGCCACGGCGAGCAGCGCCAGCACGGCGGTGGCCAGGGCGACCGCGGGCAGGGCCGGCGAGCCGACCCGGATCGGCCCGCTGCCCGCGGCCCGGCGCCAGCAGGCCACCAGCGTCCCGGCCCAGACCAGCACCACGGCTGCGGCGAGCAGCGCGCCGGGCACGTCCCCGGTGAGGGCGAGCCGGACCGCCAGCACGGCCACCACGGTGAGTGCCAGGGCGGTGCGCCGCCAGGCCAGCCGGGTGCGCTCCGGTTGCCGCCCCGGGTCGCCGGTCACCGGCCGCCGACCGCCCGCGCCAGCACCGCGGCCACCAGCAGCAGCGCGCCCAGCCCGACGATCAGGGCGAGCGCGGCGGGGAATCGGGAGACTGGCAGCTCTTCGCCGAGCCGGATGGCCCGTTCGGTACGCGCCCAGTGGTCCACCGCTCGCACCGCCACGGTGCCGCCGAGCAGCAGCAGCGCGACCGCGATGGCCTCGCGCAGATGGCGCACCGGCGTCGCTGGCAGGAACTGGGCGGCGGCCAGCCCGCCGGCGATCAGCGCCAGCCCGGTGCGCAGCCAGGCCAGGAAGGTGCGTTCGTTGGCCAGCGAGAAGCGGTAGTCGGGGGCGGTGCCGACCGACCTGAGCTCCGACGGGTCGAACCACCGCCTGATCGCCTGCCACACGGCGCCGATTATCCGCTTTGTGCCGGGCATAGCCTGGACGGATGACCGATCTTGACCCCCACGCGTTGCGCGACAGCTACGACACACAGCTCCGCCCGGAGATCCCGGACCCGGTGCCGGCCGGGGTGACCGTCGAACGGGACGGCCCGCTGGTCCGGATCCTCGGCCTCGACCACGGCGGCTTCCTCACCTACCGGACGCTGGACGGGCTGGCCGGCGCGGAGTTGGACGCGCTGATCGCCCGGCAGGTCGAGCTGTTCCGGCAGCGGGGCGAGTCGGTGGAGTGGAAGTTGAACGCCCACGACGAGCCCGCCGACCTGGCCGACCGGCTGCGCGCCGCCGGGTTCGTGCCGGAGGACCGGGAGACCGTCCTGATCGGGCCGGTCGCGCCGCTGGCCGGCGCCATCCCGGTGCTGCCCGAGGGGGTGCGCCTGCGCGAGGTCACCTCGCGGGCGGACCTGGAGCGGATCGCCGCGATGGAGCAGGAGGTGTGGCAGGCCGACCGCAGCCACCTGGTGACCGGGCTGGAGAAGGAGATCGCCGCCGACCCGCAGTCGATCACCGTGGTGGTGGCCGAGGCGGGGGACCGGGTGGTCAGCGCCGGTTGGGTGCGGTACGTGGCGAACACCGGTTTCGCCGGCCTGTGGGGCGGCTCGACGTTGGAGCAGTGGCGGCACCGGGGCATCTACCGGGCGCTGGTGGCGTACCGGGCGCGCCTGGCGGACCAGCGGGGCAAGGCGTTGCTCCAGGTGGACGCCTCGGAGGACAGCCGGCCGATCCTTGAGCGGCTCGGCTTCGTACCGGTCACCACGACCACCCCGTACGTCTACACTCCGTGATGATGGAGCAGCGGCTGACGGACGACGAGCGGCTCACCCTCAAGACCGGCGCGTTCGGGGCGGTCTTCCTGGTGTCGAACGCCGATGCGGGCATGTTCGCCATGATCCGGGAGAGCATCGCCGCGTCCGGGGCGCTCGACGGCGCCAGCGGGGTGGTGAAGGAGGCGCTCACCACCGGGCCCCTGCCCAGGTTGCCCCGGGACTCCGCGCTGGAGGTCGAGTCCGTGGTGCTGCCCGCGCTCGGTCGGGCGGTCGACATCCTGCGGGAGAAGTCGCCGCAGGACCTGGCCGCGTACCGGGAGGTGGTGCTGGCGGCGGCCGACCGGGTGGCCCGGGCACACCGGGGGGTCGCACCGGCCGAGGCGGCCGTGATCGAACGGATCAGGGGAGCCCTCGCCGAGCCGGCGTGACCGCTATCCCTTCGCCGGGGGCGGCCCGCCCGCCGGGTCGCCGCCGGGCGCGGTCCAGACGGTGTGCACGGTGTCGCGGACGCAGAGGTCACGGACCCGGCCGCACGCGCACCGGTACGCCTCCGGCGCCGCCGGGCGGCCGCAGCGCTCCGGTGCGCGGTCGCCGCCGGCCGTCGCGCCGGCCGGACGCGCCACACCCTGTCCTGACATGTCGTGACACCTCCCAGTTTGTGAGTCTAGCCGGGGCCGCGGCTCCGGTGAGCTGTGTCACTCTGAGTGCCCAGGAAGCCGAAGCTACTGACAGGTAACATTGCGCCGTGGGCAACTGCACAAGCGCCCGCGGTTGACCGGGCGTCAACGGACGCGCGAGGCTGCGCCCGTGACCGGGCGAGCGATCGCCACACCAACAGGAGGGTCGTCGAAACGCGATGAACATCGTCGTACTCGTCAAGCAGGTGCCCGATTCGGGCGCGGACCGCAACCTGCGTCCTGACGACAACACCGTCGACCGCGGTTCGGCGAACAACGTCATCAACGAGATGGACGAGTACGCCATCGAAGAGGCGTTGAAGATCAAGGAGGCGCACGGCGGCGAGGTCACCATCCTGACCATGGGTCCGGACCGGGCGACCGAGTCGATCCGCAAGGCGCTCTCCATGGGCCCGGACAAGGCCGTGCACGTGGTGGACGACGCCCTGCACGGGTCCTGCGCCGTGGCCACCTCGAAGGTGCTCGCCGCCGCCCTCGGTCAGCTCAACGCCGACCTGGTCATCTGCGGTGCCGAGTCCACCGACGGCCGGGTCCAGGTCATGCCGCACATGATCGCCGAGCGGCTGGGCGTCGCGGCGTTGACCGGCGCCCGCAAGCTCACCGTCGACGGCGCCACGCTGACCGTCGAGCGGCAGACCGAGGAGGGCTACGAGGTGGTCACCGCCTCGACCCCGGCCGTGGTCTCCGTCTGGGACACCATCAACGAGCCGCGCTACCCGTCCTTCAAGGGCATCATGGCCGCCAAGAAGAAGCCGGTGCAGACGCTCTCCCTGGGTGACCTCGGCGTCGCCCCGACCGAGGTGGGCTTCGACGGCGCGACCAGCGCCGTACTGGAGCACACCAAGCGCCCGCCGCGGTCCGGCGGCGCCAAGATCACCGACGAGGGCGAGGGCGGCGTCAAGCTGGTCGAGTTCCTCGCCACCGAGAAGTTCGTGTGAGAGGTCTGGACATGTCTGAGGTTCTCGTCGTCGTCGAAGCCACCCGGGAATTCGGCGTCAAGAAGGTCACCCTGGAGATGCTCACCCTCGCCCGCGAGCTGGGCACCCCGAGCGCGGTGGTGCTCGGTGGCGCCGGCGCCGCCGAGGCGCTGAGCGCCAAGCTGGGCGAGTACGGCGCGGAGAAGATCTACGCCGCCGAGAGCGAGGAGATCGACGGCTACCTGGTGGCCCCGAAGGCCACCGTGCTGGCCGAGCTGGTCAAGCGGGTGCAGCCGGCCGCCGTGCTGCTCGCCTCCGCGCAGGAGGGCAAGGAGATCGCCGCCCGCCTCGCCGTCAAGCTCGACAACGGCATCCTGACCGACGTGGTCGGCCTGGCCGCCGACGGCACCGCGACCCAGGTCGCCTTCGCCGGCTCCACCATCGTCAAGTCCAAGGTCACCAAGGGCCTGCCGCTGGTCACCGTCCGGCCCAACTCGGTCAACCCGACCCCGGCGCCGGCCACCCCGGCCGTCGAGCAGCTCACGGTGGCGGTCACCGACACGGACAAGCTGGCCAAGGTCGTCGACCGGGTCGCCGAGCAGAAGGGCTCCCGCCCCGAGCTGACCGAGGCCGGCATCGTGGTCTCCGGTGGTCGTGGTGTCGGCAACGCCGACAACTTCAAGCTGGTCGAGGAGCTTGCCGACCTGCTCGGCGGCGCCGTCGGCGCGTCCCGCGCGGCGGTCGACTCCGGCTTCTACCCGCACCAGTTCCAGGTGGGCCAGACCGGCAAGACCGTCTCCCCGCAGCTCTACGTCGCGCTGGGCATCTCCGGCGCGATCCAGCACCGGGCCGGCATGCAGACCTCGAAGACGATCGTCGCCGTGAACAAGGACGGCGAGGCCCCGATCTTCGAGCTGGCCGACTTCGGCGTGGTGGGCGACCTGTTCAAGGTCGTGCCGCAGGCCGCCGAGGAGATCCGCAAGCGCAAGTGACGCCGCTCGGGGTGCCGCCAGCCGGCGCCCCGACGCGACGCACCTACAGAGAAAGAGTGGCCATCCTTCGCGGAATGGCCACTCTTTCTCTGTATCTGTATCTGTTCCCGTTCCCGTCGCAGTGGGAAGGGAGCTGATCGGCGGGCCGGGGAGCTGAGCCGGCCCGCCGATCAGCCCGTCAGGGTGCCCCTCAGCAAACTGTCGCCGGAGTGGGCGGGCTTGTTGTCGTACTGCTCGGCAGAGACGTCGACAACCGAGTATGCCTGAAGATCGACATTTGGTGGTAACGGGAGCAGCGCGTCCCCCGACGGATCGCGAAGCACACCCAACGAGAACATCTCCATGTTGGTCGGGTTGATCAGCCAGACCTCGTAATACCCCGGAACGTCCGGGAGATTCGCCACGTGCAGGTGCAGTCGGCCGTCGGTGAAGATCCGGGCGTCGCCGTTGGCGTCCTTCGGCGTCCTGCCGTACGCGGCCAGCGGCGCGCTGGCCAGGACGGCCTGCTGCGGCGCCCGATCCGACCCCCGGTCGGTGGCGTCCAGCACGGCGAGGGTGCCGACCACGCCGAGCAAGGCGGCGGCGGTGGCCGTCACCACGGTCGTCGCCCAGCGCGGCCAGCCCCGACGCCGGCCGGCGGGGCCCCGGCCCGGCACCGCAGGCGCAGGGCGGTCTCGTCGCCCGCGCGGAAGCGGTCCGCCAGGTCGTCCTGCGCCGGGGGGTCCGGCTCCTGTCGTACCGCCGTCACCGAACGGTTCGCCTTCCGTAGGGCATGCCCGACTGTAGCTCCCGCAGCCCTCGCCCCACTTTCCCGCTGCACCTGTGCCGAGTCATCTCACCTGCTCTTCGTTCCCGTGGCCGGTTCCGGATGCGGGGCGCGCCGAGGAAAAGAGTTCGAGTCCGGCTGCATCCGGCGGTCCGGACGGCGGCGTAACCCGTTCTGCACGCCAGTCCTGACGATTCAGTACCAAGCACCAGGAGGCAGACAATGCAGCTCTCGATCTTCCGTCGGGTCGCCGCGGGCGGCGCGGTCGCCACGCTGACGTTCGCCGGCGTCGGCGCCGTCACCATGAGCCCCGCCTACGCCGCCTCGTCCAAGGTCTCCGTCGTGCACGGGATCCCGGACACCCCGGTCGACGTGTACGTCAACGGCAAGAAGACGCTGGACAACTTCAAGCCCGGCGACGTGGCCGGCCCGCTGAGCCTGGCGGAGGGCGCGTACGACATCGCGCTGACCAAGCCGGGCGAGGCGATCGACAAGGCGATCCTCAGCGTCGACGACGCCGAGGTCCCGGGCGGGGCGAACATCAGCCTCGCCGCGCACCTCGACGCGGCCGGCAAGCCGAAGATCACCCCGTTCGTCAACGACACGTCGAAGGTGGACGCCGGCAAGGCCCGGCTGATCGTCCGGCACACCGCGGCCGCCCCGGCCGTCGACGTGCGGGCCGGTGGCACCCCGGTCTTCGAGGACCTGACCAACCCGAACGAGGCCAAGGGCGACGTCGACGCCGGCACGGTCAAGGCGGACGTGGTGCTCGCCGGCACCGACACCGTGGCGATCGGCCCGGCGGACCTGACCCTCAAGGGGGGCACCGCCACGGTCGTCTACGCGATCGGCTCGGCCGAGGCCAGGAACCTCGACCTGGTCGCCCAGAACATCACCGGGCTGCATTCGGCGCCGGGCGGCGTGCCCAGCGGCACCGGCGGCCGGGCCGGCACCGGCGTGGACACCTGGTGGTACGTGCTGGCCGACGCCGGCGCGCTGCTGCTGGTCGGCGGCGGGGCGCGGGTGGCCACCGCCCGGACCGGTCGCAGGTGACGGTGCGCCACCGCGCGGCGCTGGCGGCCATCGCCGCCGGCGCCGCCGCGCTCACCGTCGCCGCCCTGGTGGCGTGCGGCTCGCAGCCGGCCGAGGACGTCGGCGCCGACGAGGCGGTGGCCCTGGCCACCGCCACCCCCGGCCCGTCGGCCACCGCCGCCGGGACCTCGGTGCCGGTCACCTCGGGTGAGCTGCCCGCCGGCGGGGAGACCGTCCCGCCGGCGAAGCTGAGCATCCCGGGGATCGGCGTGACCGCCACCGTCGACCCGGTCGGCATCAACAAGCGCACCGATGAGTTCGAGGTGCCGCCGAGCGTCGACCGGATCGGCTGGTACCGCTACGGCCCGGGCCTGGAGGTCGAGGCGGGGTCGGTGGTGATCGCCGGGCACGTGGACAGCGCCGAGCAGGGCAAGGGGGCGTTCTTCCGGCTGCGCGAGCTGGACCGCGACGACGCCCTCACCGTCACCGGCGCCGACGGGAAGCAGCGGGCGTACCGGGTGGTCGCCCGCGAGGAGTACGCCAAGACGAAGATCCCCCTGGAGCGGTACTTCGCCCGGGACGGCAGACCGCGGCTGACGCTGATCACCTGCGGCGGCCCGTTCGACCCGAAGACCCGGCACTACCGGGACAACATCGTCGTCACGGCCGTACCGGCCTGAGCCGTGACACAGCCGGACCCGTCACCCGCCGGTCCGGCCGCCGGGTGGGGCTCTCGTCCGGCGCCCCACCCGGCCCGGACCGCGCCGGGCCGGCCCGCCGGGGTGGGGGAGGCCGCTCTCCCCGCCCCGGCGCCGGGCCCGGCCCCGGTGGTCCGGCGTCCGGCGGGACGGCTGCGGGCCGTTAGGCTGAACGGTGATGGCATACCTGGATCACGCGGCGACGACCCCGATGCTCGACGAGGCGTTGGAGGCGTACGTCGCCACCGCCCGCGAGGTCGGCAACGCGTCGTCGCTGCACGCGGCGGGCCGGCGCGCCCGGCGACGGGTGGAGGAGTCGCGGGAACGGGTCGCCGCCGCGCTGGGCGCCCGCCCCTCCGAGGTCGTCTTCACCGGCGGCGGCACGGAGAGCGACAACCTCGCCGTCAAGGGCGTCTTCTGGGCCCGCCGCGCCGCCGACCCGGGCCGGGTCCGGGTGGTTTCCAGCGCGGTCGAGCACCACGCCGTGCTCGACGCGGTGGACTGGCTGGCCGACCACGAGGACGCCGAGGTGGGCTGGCTGCCGGTGGACGCTGCCGGCCGGCTGGACCCGGACCGGCTCCGCGCCGAGCTGGACGCGCACGCCCACCGGGTCGCCCTGGTGACCGCGATGTGGGCCAACAACGAGGTCGGCACCGTCCAGCCGGTGGCCGAGCTGGCCGCGGTGGCCGCCGCGCACGGGGTGCCGTTCCACACCGACGCGATCCAGGCGGTCGGTCAGGTGCCGGTGGACTTCGCCGCCAGCGGCGTCTCGGCGCTCACCGTCACCGGGCACAAGCTCGGCGGCCCGACCGGGGTCGGTGCCCTGCTGCTGGCCCGCGACGTGCCGGCCACCCCGCTGCTGCACGGCGGCGGCCAGGAGCGCGACGTCCGCTCCGGCACGCTCGACACCGCCGGCATCGTGGCCTTCGCGGTCGCCGTCGAGGCCGCGGTGAAGGGCCAGCAGGAGTACGCCGTACGGGTGGCCGCGCTCCGCGACGACCTGGTCCGGCGGGTCCGCGAGGCGGTGCCCGAGGTGATCTTCAACGGCGACCCGACCGACCGGCTGCCCGGCAACGCGCACTTCTCCTTCCCCGGCTGCGAGGGCGACGCGCTGCTGCTCCTGCTCGACGCCCAGGGCATCGCCTGCTCCACCGGGTCGGCCTGCTCCGCCGGGGTGGCCCAGCCCTCGCACGTGCTGATCGCGATGGGCGCCGACGACGATCGGGCCCGCTCCTCGCTGCGCTTCACCCTCGGCCACACCAGCACCCCCGCCGATGTCGACGCCCTGATCGCCGCCCTCCCGGCGGCCGTCGACCGGGCCCGTCGCGCGGCCGCCCTGCGTACCCTCCGCTGAACCGGCGTCTCCCGCCCGGCCTCTCGCCGGCTGCCGCTGGTGATGCTTCGCCCGGTTCGTCCCGGCCGTCGGTGCCGGAACGCGCGGCTGGCGGTGACCGGCGGCGCAGCCGGGCGGCGGGGGTGGGGACGGCGGCGCGGGGGCGGATAGGGTCGAGGGATGAGGGAGGTGTCACGGTGAGGGTGCTGGCGGCGATGTCGGGCGGGGTGGACTCCGCCGTGGCGGCGGCGCGCGCCGTGGAGGCGGGGCACGACGTGACCGGGGTGCACCTGGCGCTGGCCCGCAACCCGCAGACCTACCGCACCGGGGCGCGCGGCTGCTGCACCCTGGAGGACTCCCGGGACGCGCGGCGGGCCGCCGACGTGATCGGCATCCCGTTCTACGTCTGGGACATGGCCGAGCGGTTCCACGCCGACGTGGTGGACGACTTCGTCGCCGAGTACGCGGCCGGCCGTACCCCGAATCCCTGCCTGCGCTGCAACGAGAAGATCAAGTTCGCGGCGGTGCTGGACCGGGCGGTGGCCCTGGGCTTCGACGCGGTGGTCACCGGCCACCACGCCCGGCTCGGCGCGGACGGCCTGCTGCGCCGCAGCGTCGACCTCGCCAAGGACCAGTCGTACGTGCTCGCCGTGCTGACCCGGGAGCAGCTCGACCGGTCCCTCTTCCCGCTCGGCGACTCCACCAAGGCGCAGGTCCGCGAGGAGGCGGCCCGGCGCGGGCTGGCGGTGGCCGACAAGCCGGACTCGCACGACATCTGCTTCATCGCCGACGGCGACACCCGCGGCTTCCTCGCCGGCCGGCTCGGCGAGGCGCCCGGCGACGTGGTCGACGCGCTCACCGGCACGGTGGTGGGCAGCCACACCGGCGCGTACGCCTACACCGTCGGGCAGCGGCGCGGCCTGCACCTGGACCGGCCCGCCCCGGACGGCCGCCCCCGCTACGTGCTCTCCATCACGCCGAAGACCAACACGGTGACCGTCGGCCCGGCCGAGGCGCTGGACGTCTCCCGGGTGCAAGCCACCCGTCCCGTCTGGACCGGCGGCGAGCGACCGACCGCACCCGTCGAGTGCGAGGTGCAGCTGCGCGCCCACGGCGACGTGGTCCCCGCCACCGTGGAGCTGGCCGACGACGGGCTCCGCGCCGAGCTGCGCCGCCCGGTACGCGGGGTGGCCGCCGGGCAGGCGATCGTCGCGTACCGGCCGGACCCGGCCGGGGACGTGGTGCTCGGCTCGGCCACCATCACCGGCTGACCGCCGCCGTCCGCCTCCGGCCGGCCACGCCGAGCGGCTACCCTTCGGCCGTGACTGATCAGCCTTGGCCCTGGCCCGCGGGGGCAGCAACCGGCATCGGTTCGCTGCCCGGCACCGACATCGCCGAAGCGCAGCGGGTCGTCCTCGGCGAGCTGCCCGCCCTGCCCCACCTGCCCGAACTGCCCGCCCGTGGGCCGGGCGCCGACCTCATCGGCCGCACCAGCGGGTTGCTGGTGGAGCTGCCGGTCGAGCTCTACGCGGCCCGCTGGCGGATAGCGCTGCGCCCCGGCCGGGACCTGCGCCGGGCCCGGGACCTGATGGAACGCGACCTCGACCAGCTCGCCGAGCAGGCCGAGGGGTACACCGGGCCGGTGAAGATCCAGGCCGCCGGACCGTTCACCCTGGCGGCCGCGCTGGAGCTGCCGATCGGCGGGCGGCTGCTGCGTGACCCGGGCGCGGTGCGCGACCTGGCCGGTTCCCTGGCCGAGGGGCTGCGGCTGCACGTCGAGGCGGTGGCCCGCCGGCTGCCCAGGGCGTCGGTGCTGCTCCAGCTCGACGAGCCGTCCCTGCCGGCGGTGCTCGCCGGGCGGGTGCCCACCGAGAGCGGCTTCGGCGCCCACCGGCCGGTCGGGTCCGAGGTGGCCCGAGCCCTGCTGCGCACCGTGATCGAGGCGGCCGGAGTGCCGACCGTGGTGCACTGCTGCGCGCCGGACGTGCCGCTGGAGCTGATCCGCTCGACCAGGGCGGTCGCCGTCGCACTGGACCTCGCGCTGGTCACCGACCTGGACCCGCTCGGCGAGGCGATCGACGCCGGGCTCGGGCTGTTCGCCGGCGCCGTGCCCACCCAGCCGCCGTCCGCCGGTCGCGCGCCGACCTCGGCCGAGGTCGCCGACCGGGTAAGCGGGCTCTGGGACCGCCTCGGCTTCCCGCGCCGCCAGCTCGCCGAGCAGGTGGTGGTCACCCCGGCCTGCGGCCTGGCCAACGCCACCCCGGGGTACGCCCGGGCCGTGCTGGCCGCCTGCCGGGACGCCGGCCGGCGCCTGCACGAGGAGTGAGGTTTTCCGTCGTACCCGGCGGGCAGGATGACCGTCATGATTGGACAGCTGCGTTCGACGGTGATCGACTGCCCCGATCCACGGGCCCTGGCCGGCTTCTACGCCGAGCTGCTCGGCCTGCCGCTGGTGGAGGAGGACTCCGACGGCGACGACTGGGTGGTGCTCGGCGGCTCGCCGGGGCACCAGCCGCGGCTCGCCTTCCAGAAGGCGCTCAACCTGCGGGCCCCGGCCTGGCCGGACCCGGAGCGGCCCCAGCAGTTCCACCTCGACGTCACCGTCGACGACATCGAGGCGGCGGAGAAGGCGGCGCTCGCCCTCGGCGCGCGCCGGCTGCCCGGCGTAGGGGACGGCTGGCGGGTCTACGCCGATCCGGCCGGTCACCCGTTCTGCCTCTGCTGGGACTGAGCCGGCGGCGGCCGGCCGGGGGTTGCGGCCGGGCGGCATGATCGCGGGCGTGATCGACTCCTCGCCCCGCCGTGCCTCCGGTTCGCTCTTCGGTCTCGCCTACGGCGACGCCCTCGGCAAGCCGACTGAGTTCCTGACCGTCGCCGAGATCACCCGTCGTTACGGCCCGGGCGGCCCGCGTGCGCTGGTCGGCGATCCGGCGCTGGTCACCGACGACACGCAGATGGCCCTGGCCGTGGCGTGGGCGCTGCACGACGCGTCCGCGTACACCCCGGAGGTGGTCGAGCCGCTGCTGCGGCAGCGTTTCCTCGACTGGGCGGTCAGCCCGGACAACACCCGCGCCCCGGGGATGACCTGCCTGCGGGCCTGCGCCGAGCTGGGCCGTGGGCTGCGCTGGCAGGAGGCGACCGTGGCCGACTCGAAGGGCTGCGGCGCGAACATGCGGGTCACCCCGGTCGGGCTGCTCGACGTCGACCTGGACACCCTCGCCGGGTTGGCCCAGCTCCAGGCCGGTCTCACCCACGGTCATCCGACCGGCCTGGCGGCCAGCGAGCTGACCGCGTACGCGGTGCGGTTGCTGCGCGACGGCGCGGGCCTGGCCGAACTGCCCGACCTGCTCATCGCGCGGGCGGGGGAGCAGCGGCGGGTCTACCGCGCCGACTGGCTCGGCGACCTCTGGCAGCGGTCCGGCGCGACGTCCCCGGAGGAGTTCGTCGCCCGGGGCTGGGACGAGTGCCGGCAGGCGTTGGACCGGCTGGTCGCCGCGCTGGGTCGACCCGACGACGGCGGCGACCCGTGCCGGGACACCGGCGAGGCGTGGATCGCCGAGGAGGCGCTGGCCACCGCCCTGCTCTGCGCGCTGCGCCACCCCGACGACGCGGTCGACGCGGTCGCCCGGGGCGCGACCACCGCCGGCGACTCCGACTCGATCGCCGCCCTGGCCGGCGCCTTCGTCGGCGCCGCCCACGGCATGGCCGCCTGGCCGCTGGACTGGTCCACCCGCATCGAGTACGCCGACCAGCTCACCACCCTCGCCACCCGCTGGGACTGACCCCCGCGGCCACTCCCGTTGATCCTGAGGTTGGCGGCGGTTCGAAGATCGACCACTGCGGCGAACCTCATGATCAGGCGAGTGGGGTGGCGGTCAGGTGGGGAGGTGGGGGAGGGACCGGAGGCGGTGCCAGAGGGACTGGTCGCAGGTGCCGGCGCGGTGGGTGAAGGCGCTGCTCGGGACGTGGACGGACTCGGCCAGGTCGAGCCAGCTGTCGTGGTCGGCGTCGGGGTCCCACTCCCGGGTCGGGATGCGGACGTGGTCGTCGCGGCTGCTCTTGTCCTGACTGGTGATCTTCAGGACGTCGGCGCCCCGGTCGTCGGCGCGGAGCACCAGGCAGGGGCGCACCTTCGAGCCGGTCCCGTCGTGGAACGGGACGTCGGCCCACCAGATCTCGCGCGGCCGGGGCGTACCCGTCGGGGTGCGCGGGCGGGGCGGCGCGGTGGGGCGGGCCCGGTCGCGCGGTGGCGTGCCCCGCTCGGGCCTGGTGCGTTCGCCCGCCGCCGGGCGGCCGCCGCGTCGTCGCCACTCGGTCCAGGCCCAACCGGCGGCCACGGCCAGCACGACCAGCACCGCCCACCACACCCACTCCGGCATTCCCACCCCTGCCTCTCCGACGTCGACGCCGCCGACGTCCGGCGATCGTCGCACGGCCGGCGGGGCGCCGCCCGTCGGGCGCGGCAGGGGTGGCGGGAGATTGTCCCACCGGCCCGATACGGTGCGGAGGTAGCGTGATCACGGGGAGATCCCACTGGTGTCCGGAGGCGGCAGGGTGTCCGAAGAAGCGATCCCTCAGCAGGTCAGCCCCGCGCAGGAGGCGGCGGCCGGCGGCGAGCCGACCCCCGAGGCGCGGGAACGGCACGCCACGCTGAGCCAGGAGCTCACCGAACACCAGTACCGCTACTACGTCCTCGACGCGCCGACCATCTCCGACGCCGAGTTCGACCGGCGGCTGCGCGAGCTGGAGGCGCTGGAGGCGGAGTTCCCAGCGCTGCGCAGCCCCGAGTCGCCCACCCAGCGGGTCGGCGGCACCTTCTCCACCGACTTCACCCCGGTCACCCACGCCGAGCGGATGCTCTCCCTCGACAACGCCTTCGCGGACGAGGAGCTGGCCGCCTGGGCCGAGCGGGTCGAGCGGGACGCCGGCGGCCCGGTGCCCTACCTGTGCGAGCTGAAGGTCGACGGCCTGGCCATCAACCTCACCTACGAGAAGGGCCGGCTGGTCCGGGCCGCCACCCGGGGCGACGGGCGGACCGGCGAGGACGTGACGGCCAACGTCCGCAGCATCCGCGACGTGCCCGGCCGGCTGACCCCGTCCGCCGAGTTCGGCGACCTGCCCGAGCTGCTGGAGGTGCGCGGCGAGATCTACTTCCCGGTGGCCGCCTTCGCCGACCTCAACGCCGGCCTGGTCGAGCAGGGCAAGGCCCCGTTCGCCAACCCGCGCAACGCCGCCGCCGGCAGCCTGCGGCAGAAGGACCCCCGGATCACCGCCTCCCGGCCGTTGCGCCTGGTGGTGCACGGCATCGGCGCCCGCCGCGGTTTCCGGCCCACCGCCCAGTCCGAGTCGTACGCGGCGCTCAAGGCGTGGGGCCTGCCGACCAGCGACCGCTGGCGGGTGGTGCCCGACCTGGCCGGCGTCGCGGACTACATCGCCTACTACGCCGAGCACCGGCACGACGTCGAGCACGAGATCGACGGCGTGGTGGTGAAGGTCGACCCGGTCTCCATCCAGGGCCGGCTCGGCTCGACCAGCCGGGCGCCGCGCTGGGCGATCGCCTTCAAGTACCCGCCGGAGGAGGTGACCACCAAGCTGCTCGACATCGACGTCAACGTCGGGCGCACCGGGCGGGTCACCCCGTTCGCCGTGCTCGAACCGGTGCGGGTGGCCGGCTCCACGGTCGCCCTGGCGACCCTGCACAACGCCCGGGAGGTGGAGCGCAAGGGGGTGCTGATCGGCGACACGGTGGTGCTGCGCAAGGCCGGCGACGTGATCCCGGAGGTGCTCGGCCCGGTGGTCGACCTGCGGCCCGCCGACGCCCGCCCGTTCGTCATGCCCACCACCTGCCCGGCCTGCGGCACCCCGCTGGCGCCGGCCAAGGAGGGCGACGTCGACATCCGCTGCCCCAACAGCCGCAGTTGCCCGGCGCAGCTGCGCGAGCGGGTGTTCCACCTGGCCGGGCGGGGCGCCTTCGACATCGAGGTGCTCGGCTACAAGGGCGCCGCCGCGCTGCTCGACGCCGAGATCATCACCGACGAGGGTGACCTGTTCCAGCTCGACGCCGAGCAGCTCGCCCGCTCGCCGTTCTTCGTCAACAAGGACGGCAGCCTCGGCAGCAACGCCACCAAGCTGCTGGACAACCTCGCCGTCGCCCGCGAGCGCGACCTGTGGCGGGTGCTGGTCGCGCTCTCCATCCGGCACGTCGGCCCCACCGCCGCGCAGGCCCTCGCCCGGCACTTCCGCTCGATCGAGGCGATCGACGCGGCCAGCGAGGAGGAACTCTCCTCGGTGGACGGTGTCGGCCCGACCATCGCCGCCAGCATCAAGGAATGGTTCGCCGTCGACTGGCACCGCGAGGTCGTGCAGAAGTGGGCCCGGGCCGGCGTACGGATGGCCGAGGAGGCGGTCGACGAGGGGCCGCGCCCGCTGGAGGGCCTCACCGTGGTGGTGACCGGCACCCTCGCCGGGTTCAGCCGGGACCAGGCGTCCGAGGCGATCCAGAGCCTCGGCGGCAAGGTCAGCGGCTCGGTCTCCAAGAAGACCGGCTTCGTGGTGGTCGGCGACAACCCCGGTTCGAAGGCCGACAAGGCGGCCAGCCTCAAGGTGCCGGTCCTCGACGAGGACGGTTTCCGGGTGCTGCTCGACCGGGGGCCGGACGCGGCCCGGGAGGTCGCCCGCGTCGAGGGGTGAGCCGACCGGCCGGCGGGGATCTTGGGGTCGTATACCAACTTAATTACGACTACGACCGATTCGTGACTGTCGTCTCGGGGTACGGCCACTCAGGGCGTTTCATTGGGGCACGGTGCGCGACCGGCGCGCGCCGTGGACCGCATGCCCGGGAGGTGCGATGGAGACCGCCGACCCCCGCAACTCCGTCCCGCCCGGGCGGGAGGCGCGGTTCGCCGGCTTCGTCGCCGCGGTGGTCGGGCTGGCGCTGCTGGTCTCCGCCCTGCCGCTGATCGGGCTCCCCGACCGCCTGCCCCGGCTGCCGGCGGCGTTCTGGGCGATGGCGGCGCTCGCCGTCGCCTGTGACGCGCGGCCCTTCGTCCCGCCGGGCCGGCGGCACACCTCGGCCGTCTTCCCGTCCACCTGCTTCACCTTCGCGATCCTGCTCGGCTGGGGGCTGGGCCCGGCCGTGGCGGTGCAGGCCGTCGCGGTCGCCGTCTCCGGCTGGCGGATGCGCCACGCCCTCTGGCGGACCACCTTCAACGCCGCCCAGTACGCCTGCGCGCTCGGCGCCGCGTACCTGGTGCTCCGGCTCGGGCCGGGCGGGCTCTTCGACGGCGGCCGGCTGGGCTGGACGGACGTGACCGCCATCGGCGGCGCCACCCTCACCTGGTTCGCCGTCAACTACGGCCTGGTCAGCGGCGCGCTGCGGCTGCGCTTCGGCGGCCGGTGGTGGCCGAGCGTCCGGCAGGCGCTGCCGTACGAGCTGCTCTCCACCGGTTCGTTGTTGCTGCTCGCCCCGGTGCTGGTCACCGCCGCCCGGGCCAGCGCCGCGCTGATCCCGCTGGTGCTGGTGCCGCTCTTCGCCGTCTACCGGATGTCCCGGCTCTCCACCGAGCAGGAACACCTCGCCGCGCTGGATCCGCTCACCGGCCTGCCCAACCGCAAGGCGCTGCTCGCCGAGGTGGCCGAGCAGGTGCACCTGCACGCCGAGCGGGTCGCCAAGGGCGACCGGGACGCCCACCTGGCCCTGCTCCTGATCGACCTGGACCGGTTCAAGAACGTCAACGACGCGCTCGGCCACGCCGTCGGCGACCGGCTGCTGGTCGAGGTGAGCGCCCGGCTGGTGGACGTCGTCGGCGGCCGGGACATGCTGGCCCGCCTCGGCGGGGACGAGTTCGCGATCGTCGCCGGCCGGCTCGACGGCGTCGACGAGGCCCGCGAGCTGGCCGACCGGGTGGTCGCGGTGCTCACCGAACCGGTGTCGCTGGACGGGCTGCCGCTGGACGTCGGCGCCTCGATCGGCATCGCGCTCTTCCCCGAGCACGGCGAGGACTTCGCGACCCTGATGCGCCACGCCGACGTGGCGATGTACGACGCCAAGCACCGCAACGACACCGTCGCCGTCTACGCCGCCGAGTCGGACCACAACTCGGCCGAGCGCCTGGGACTCCTGGCCGACCTGCGCCGCGTACTCGAGGCGGGGCCGCCCGCCGGGCGGACCGTGCGGGGCGGCGACGGCGCCGCGCTGCCCGCCCGGCTCGCCGCCGGGACGGACGCCGCGGGACCGGACGGCGCCGGGACGAACGGCGCGGGACCGGACGGCGCCGGGACGAACGGCGCGGGCGGGCGGTGGTGGCCCCGGCGCCGGCGGGCGCGAATCGCGGTGGACGGCTCCGACGAACTGCTGAACCAGATCCTGACCGGCGCTGACCCGACCCGCCGCCGCGCCGGGCAGCCCGCCGCCGAGCCCGAGCGGCCCGAGCCGCCGGCCGTTCCCGCCCCGGTGGAACGGGCCGAGGACGCGGCGGCCGACGTCGGTGCCATCACGATGTACTACCAACCGCAGATCGCCATCGCCACCGGCGAGGTCGTCGGGGTGGAGGCGCTGCTGCGCTGGCGGCACCCGCGCCGGGGCATGGTGGACCCGGAGGAGCTGATCCGGGTGGCCGAGCAGAGCGCGGTGATGCGGCTGCTCACCCAGCGGGTGGTCGACGACGTGGTGGAACAGCTGGCCAAGTGGTCGGCGGCCGGCATCCACCTGCGGGCGGCGCTCAACGTCAGCGTCCGCGACCTGCACACCGGCGAGATCGCCGACCGGATCGCCGACCGGCTGGCCGCCTTCGGGGTGGCCCCCGAACGCCTGCAACTGGAGATCACCGAGGGCGCGCTGATGGCCGACCCCCGGCGGGTGCTCACCACCATCTCCCGGCTGCACCGGATCGGGGTGGCCATCTCCCTGGACGACTTCGGCACCGGGTACTCGTCGTTGCAGCACCTGCGCCGGCTGCCGCTGGCCGAGGTGAAGGTGGACCGCTCGTTCGTCCTCGGGATGGCCGACGACGCCGACGACGCCGCCATCGTCCGGTCGATGATCGAGCTGGCCGGCGCGCTCGGCCTGCGGGTGGTCGCCGAGGGCGTGGAGGACGAGCGGACCTGGCGGATGCTGCACGCGGCCGGCTGCGACGTGGCGCAGGGCTGGTTCCACGCCCGGCCGATGCCGGCCGACGAGCTGGTGACCTGGCTGACCCGGTACCGGCCGGTGCACCCGACCGGCGGCCCGGACACCGAGGCGCCGCGCCGCCCGACCCGGTGACTTCGCCCTGGCGGGCCGACCGCCGGGACGGCCGTGGCGGGCCGACCGGCCGAGCCGGCGCAGGCGACGGACCGTCCCGCCGGGCGGGCGCGGGGGGAGTCGGAGGCGTCGGCGTGACCGCATGACAATAGACTCGCTCCGGTCACCGCGCGTCATCTCCGATCGCGCGGCCGGCACACCGCAGACCCAGCAGGACAGCCACGAAGGGGGCACCGATGGCCGCCATCTCCCGCGAGGAGGTCGCGCACCTGGCGCGACTGTCGCGGCTCGCCGTCACCGAGGAGGAGTTGGACGTCTTCGCCGGCCAGCTCGACGTGATCCTCCAGTCGGTGGCCCAGGTCGGCGAGGTCGCCGCGGCGGACATCCCACCGACCTCCCACTCGGTGCCGCTGACCAACGTGCTCCGCGAGGACGTGGTGACGCCGTGCCTGACCCCGGAGGAGGCGCTGTCCGGCGCGCCCGACGTCGACCAGCAGCGGTTCCGCGTCCCGCGGATCCTGGACGAGGATGTGGCCTCATGAGCGACCTGACCAGAATGACCGCGACGGAGATCGCCGGTCTCGTCGCCAGCGGGGAGACCTCCGCCGTCGAAGTGACGCAGGCCCACCTGGGCCGGATCGCCGCCGTCGACGACCGGGTGCACGCCTTCCTGCACGTCGACACCGAGGGCGCGCTGGCCGCCGCCCGCGCGGTCGACCAGCGTCGGGCCGCCGGCGAGGAGCTGGGCCCGCTGGCTGGCGTGCCGGTCGCCGTCAAGGACGTGCTCACCACCAAGGGCGTGCCGACCACCGTCGGGTCGAAGATCCTCGAGGGGTGGCGCCCGCCGTACGACTCGACGATCGTGCAGCGGCTGCGCGACGCCGGCACGGTGATGCTCGGCAAGACCAACATGGACGAGTTCGCGATGGGCTCCTCCACCGAATACTCCGCGTACGGCCCGACCCACAACCCGTGGGACCTGGACCGGATCCCGGGCGGCTCCGGTGGCGGCAGCGCCGCCGCGCTGGCCGCGTACGAGGCGCCGCTGGCGATCGGCTCGGACACCGGCGGCTCGATCCGCCAGCCCGGCGCGGTCACCGGCACCGTCGGCGCGAAGCCCACCTACGGCGGCACCTCCCGGTACGGCCTGGTGGCGTTCTCCTCGTCGCTGGACACCCCCGGCCCGTGTGCCCGTACGGTGCTCGACGCCGCGCTGCTGCACCAGGTGATCGGCGGGCACGACCCACGCGACTCGACCTCCATCCCGGCCCCGGTGCCGGACGTGGTGGCCGCCGCGAAGCTCGGCGCCACCGGCGACCTGACCGGCGTGAAGCTCGGCATCGTCACCGAGTTCACCGGCGAGGGCGCGGAGCCGGGCGTGCTGGCCGCGTTCCGCGAGTCGGTCGACACCCTGGCCAAGCTGGGCGCCGAGATCGTCGAGGTCTCCTGCCCGCACTTCGCGTACGCGCTGCCGGCGTACTACCTGATCGCGCCCAGCGAGTGCTCCTCCAACCTGGCCCGGTTCGACGGCGTCCGGTTCGGCCTGCGGGTCGGCGACGACGGCAACCGGTCGCTGGAGGAGGTCATGTCGCTGACCCGGGAGGCCGGCTTCGGCGCCGAGGTCAAGCGGCGCATCATGATCGGCACGTACGCCCTCTCCTCGGGCTACTACGACGCCTACTACGGGCAGGCGCAGAAGGTCCGCACCCTGATCACCCGGGACTTCACCGCGGCCTTCGAGCGGGTCGACGCGCTGATCTCGCCGACCACCCCGTTCGTGGCGTTCCCGATCGGCGCCCGCACCTCCGACCCGTACCAGATGTACCTGGCGGACCTGTTCACCATCCCGACCAACCTGTACGGCGGCCCGGGCATCTCGGTGCCCTGTGGCCTCTCCGACGGGCTCCCCGTCGGCCTGCAGGTGATGGCCCCGACGATGGCCGACGACCGGATGTACCGGGTCGCCGCCGCGCTGGAGTCCGTGGTCGGCACGTTCACCCCACCGGCGCTGTGAGGCAGGAGCTCAGATGACCACGACACTGCCCGCGTACGACGAGGTCGTCGCGCGCTACGAACCGGTGATCGGCCTGGAGACCCACGTCGAGCTGGGCACGAACACCAAGATGTTCTGCGGCTGCCCGACCGACTTCGGCGGCGAGCCGAACACCCGGGTCTGCCCGGTCTGCCTGGGCCTGCCCGGCTCGCTGCCGGTGGCCAACAAGGCGGCCATCGAGGCGACGATCCGGATCGGCCTGGCGCTGAACTGCTCCATCGCCGAGTGGTGCCGGTTCGCCCGGAAGAACTACTTCTACCCGGACATGCCGAAGGACTTCCAGATCAGCCAGTACGACGAGCCGCTGTGCTTCGACGGCTACCTGGACGTCGAGGTCGGCGGCGAGCTGGTGCGGATCGGCATCGAGCGGGTGCACCTGGAGGAGGACACCGGCAAGACGCTGCACGTCGGCGGCGCCACCGGCCGCATCCACGGCGCGACCGAGTCGCTGGTCGACTACAACCGCGCCGGCATCCCGCTGGTGGAGATCGTCACCAGGCCGGTGCCGGGCACCGGCGCGCTGGCGCCGGAGGTGGCCCGGGCGTACGTCACCGAGCTGCGCGACGTGCTCCGCTCGCTGGGCGTCTCCGACGTGCGGATGGAGGAGGGCTCGCTGCGCTGCGACGTGAACACCTCCCTCAACCTGCCCGGCGAGGAGTGGGGCACCCGCACCGAGACCAAGAACGTCAACTCGCTGCGCTCGGTGGAGCGGGCGGTCCGCTCGGAGATGCTGCGGCAGGCCGCCGTGCTCGACGCCGGCGGGAAGATCACCCAGGAGACCCGGCACTTCCACGAGGACACCGGCGACACCACGCCGGGCCGGTCCAAGGAGACCGCCACCGACTACCGGTACTTCCCGGAGCCGGACCTGGTGCCGCTCGCCCCGGACACCACCTGGGTGGCCGAGCTGAAGGCCGCCCTGCCGGAGCTGCCCCGGCTGCACCGCCGCCGGCTGCAGCAGGAGTGGGGCCTGTCCGACCTGGACATGCAGTCGGTGCTCAACGCCGGCGCGGTCGAGCTGATCGAGGCCACCATCGCCGCCGGCGCGACCCCGGCCGCCGCCCGCAAGTGGTGGCTGGGTGAGCTGTCCCGGCGGGCCAACGAGGCCGGCATCGAGCTGGCCGACGTCGGGGCCACCCCGGCGCAGGTCGCCGAGCTCCAGGGCCTGGTCGACGCCGGCAAGCTCAACGACAAGCTGGCCCGTACCGTCCTGGAGGGCGTGGTGGCCGGCGAGGGCTCGCCGACCGAGATCATGGCCAACCGGAACCTGGAGGTCGTCTCCGACACCGGCGCGCTCACCGCCGCCGTGGACGAGGCCATCGCCGCCAACCCGGAGGTCGCGGACAAGATCCGCAGCGGCAAGGTCGCCGCGGCCGGCGCGCTGGTCGGCGCGGTCATGAAGACCACCCGCGGCCAGGCCGACGCCAAGACCGTCCGTGAGCTGATCCTGGAGCGCCTCGGCGCCCAGGGCTGAGCCCGACCCGTCGAAGGCCGCCGTCGCAACCCGGCGGCGGCCTTCCCGCTTCCCCCCGAGTACGCGCGATCCGCGCCACCCCTCGCGAGGGCGTCAACGGCGACGCCCGGATGGAGTCACCGTGAACGAGCACGACCTCGACGTCCTCGACGAGATCCAGCGGCGGGTGCTCTGGCTCGCCACCCGGATCGTGGACGCGGCCAACCACGACCGGGACACCGGCGACGGGGTGAAGGTCGGCGGCCACCAGGCCTCCAGCGCCTCCCTGGTCACCGCGATGACCGCGCTCTGGTTCGCCCACCTCGACGCCGAGGACCGGGTCGCCGTCAAGCCGCACGCCTCGCCGGTGTTCCACGCCATCCAGTACCTGCTGGGCAACCTGGACCGGTCGTACCTGCCGAAGCTGCGGGCGCGGGGCGGGCTCCAGTCGTACCCGTCGCGCACCAAGGACCCGGACGAGGTGGACTTCTCCACCGGCTCCGTCGGGCTCGGCGCCGCCGCGCCGCTGTTCGCCGCGGTCACCCGCCGCTACGTCGACGCGCACTTCGGGGCGCGTCCGCACTCCCGGTTCGTCGCCCTGATCGGCGACGCCGAGCTGGACGAGGGGAACATCTGGGAGGCCGTCGCCGACCCGGCCACCACCGGGCTGGGCAACGTGATGTGGCTGGTCGACTTCAACCGCCAGTCGCTGGACCGGGTCGTCCCCGGCATCCGGATCAACCAGTGGCGGGGGCAGTTCGAGGCCGCCGGCTGGCATGTCGTGGAGGTCAAGTACGGCCGCAAGCTCGCCGAGGCGTACGCCCGGCCGGGCGGCGCGGCCCTGCGCGACTGGATCGACCTGATGCCCAACGAGCAGTACCAGTCGCTGTTCGGGCTGGCCGGGCCGGCCCTGCGCAAGCAGTTCCTCGACGGCGCGCCGGCCGAGGTGGGCGCCTTCGTCGCGGACATCAGCGACGACGAGCTGGGCCCGCTGGTGACCGACCTGGGCGGGCACGACCTGGAAGCCATGCTCGACGCGTACGCCCAGTGCGACGCGGTCACCGACCGGCCCAGCGTGGTCTTCGCGTACACCGTCAAGGGGTGGGGGCTGCCGATCGCCGGCAACCCGCGCAACCACTCCGCGCTGCTCAGCACCGAGCAGGTCGACGCGTTGCGCGCCGCCAACGGCCTGACCGCCGAGACCGAGTGGGACCGTCTCGACCCGGCGTCGCCGGCCGGCATCCGGGCCGGCGAGCGCCGGGAGGCGCTGTCCCGCGCGCCCCGCGAGCGGTCGCTGGGGGTCACCGTCCCGGAGACCACCCGGGTACGCGCCAACAAGCCCGTCTCCACCCAGGAGGTCTTCGGCCGGGTGCTGGTCGACCTGGCCCGGGATCCCGCCGTCGCGCCGTACCTGGTGACCACCGCGCCGGACGTGGCCACCTCCACCAACCTCGCCGGGTTCATCAACAAGACCGGCGTCTTCGCCCCCACCGAGCAGCGCTCGTGGACCGAGGACCGGATGCTGCGCTGGACGGAGAGCCCCGCCGGCCAGCACATCGAGCTGGGCATCTCGGAGATGAACCTGTTCCTGCTGCTCGGGCAGCTCGGCCTGTCGTGGGACCTGTCGGGGCAGCCGCTGCTGCCGATCGGCACGGTCTACGACCCGTTCGTCCTGCGCGGCCTGGACGCGTTCCTCTACGGCACCTACTCCGGCTCCCGGTTCGTGGTCGCCGGCACCCCGTCGGGCATCACCCTCGCCCCCGAGGGCGGCGCCCACCAGTCGACCATCACCGCCTCCGTCGGCCTGGAACTGCCCGGCGTCACCTTCCTCGAGCCGGCGTACGCGGCCAGCCTGGACTGGCTGCTCTGCGACGCGCTCGGGCAGATCGCCGGCGGGTCGACGCCGGCGGCCACCGCCGCGCCGGCCGAGGACGGGGCCTACTACTTCCGGCTGAGCACCCGGCCGATCGACCAGGCGCCGTTCGAGGCGGCCCGGGCCCGGATCGGGGACGCGGTGCTGCGGCGGCAGGTGGTCGCCGGGGCGTACCGGCTGGTCGACGCGCACCAGGCGTACCCGCAGCTGGCGGACGCCCCGGTGGTCACCCTGGCCGGCTCCGGCGCGGTGCTGCCGGAGGTGCTCGCGGCGGCCGCGGAGCTGGCGGAGGAGGGCATCGCCGCGCACGTGGTGGACGTGACCTCGCTGGACCGGCTCTACCGGGCCTGGCAGCGGACGCTGCGCCAGGGTGTGCGGACCGCGACCGTGCCCAGCGTGCCCGGCGCGCTGCGGGCGGCGTTCGGTGACCGGGCCCCGGTGGTGACCGTGCACGACGCCGCCTCGCACGCGATGGCCTGGCTCGGCTCGGCGCTCGGCGTGCCGGCGGTGCCGCTCGGGGTGGACGAGTTCGGCCAGTCCGGCAGTGTCCGCGAGCTGTACGAGCTGCACGACCTGCTGCCCGGCAGCATCGTCAACGCCGCCCTGGCCGCGCTGTCCCTGCGCTGACCTCCAGCCCACCGCCCGACCGGCGGGCGGCATGTCGTGGTGTCCC